>CAILKA010000071.1 GCA_903834645.1 uncultured beta proteobacterium | reverse complement strand
TGCATGGCATGCAAGAGGTCAGCGGTTCGATCCCGCTTACCTCCACCAACAAGCGCCGAGAGAACGTTTCGAAGGTTTCAGTCCCCTTCGTCTAGAGGCCTAGGACACGACCCTTTCACGGTTGTAACAGGGGTTCGAATCCCCTAGGGGACGCCAACACGGCACACGCGGCGCTTCGGGCGCCGCGTGTCTTTTGCGGGTCGCTCGCGCCGAGACATGCTCAACCGGAGTTCTGCCTGGCCCCTGCGGATGCTGCACCGGCTGGTGGCGGCGGTGGCCTGTGCGTGCGCGCTGCAGGCTCCCGCGCAGGCCTTCGACCTGCAGGGCCACCGCGGTGCGCGCGGCCTGGCGCCCGAGAACACGCTGCCCGCCTTTGCACGGGCCCTGTCGATCGGCGTGACCACGCTCGAGCTCGACGTGGGCCTGACGCGCGACGGCGTGCTGGTGGTGTCGCACGACCCCTCGCTCAATCCCGACATCACGCGCGGGCCCGACGGCGCCTTCCTGGCGGCGCGCGGGCCCTTCATCTGGCAGTCCACCTTCGAGGCGCTGCAGCGCTACGACGTGGGCCGCATCAACCCGGCCGCCCGCTACGCGCAGACCTTCGCCGCGCAGCAGCCGGTGGACGGCACGCGCATCCCGCGGCTGAGCGACGTCTTCGCGCTCGTGGCGCGAGCGGGTGCGCGCGACGTGCGCTTCAACATCGAGACGAAGATCGACCCCCGCCAGCCCGAGGCCACGGCAGCGCCCGAGCCCTTCGCGCGCGCGCTGATCGCCGCCATCCGCGAGGCAGGTGTCGCACGCCGCGCCACCATCCAGTCCTTCGACTGGCGCACGCTGCAGGTGGTGCAGCGCGAGGCGCCGGAGATCGACACCGTGTACCTCAGTGCGCAGCAGCGCTGGCTCGACAACATCGGGGCGGGCGTGGCGGGCGCGCCAGGTGCAACCCCGGCTGCGGGAGCCGGTGCCGCAGCAGCGCCAGCAGGGGCGTGGACGGCCGGCCTGCGCATTGCCGACCACGGATCGGTGCCGAAGATGGTGAAGGCTGCAGGCGCAAAGGTGTGGTCGCCGCACTTCGGCGACCTGACGCCTGCCCTGCGCGAGGAAGCGCGCACGCTCGGCCTGCCAGTGGTCGTGTGGACCGTCAACGAGCCCGCAGCAATCGCACGCATGCTCGACCTCGGCGTGGACGGGATCATCAGCGACCGGCCCGACCTCGTGCGCGAGGAGATGGCCCGGCGGGGCATGCCGCTGCCGCGGCCGGTGCCTGCGCCCTGAGCGCTGCAGGCCTCAGGCCGGCGCGAGCCTGAACTCCAGCTGCATCACCGGGCCGTCGGGCCCGTTCTCGTATCGCCCCACCAGCGCCTCGCGCACGCCGAAGACGGCGTCGCGCTCGAGCCAGGGGTCGTCGGCGTCGAAGAGCTCGGTGACGAGCGTGCGGTGGCCTGGAGCCGAGACGATCAGGTGGTAGTGCGCGGGGCGCCACGCGGTGCGGCCGGCGGGCTCGACGAGGTCCTGCCAGACCGGGCCGTCGGTGGGGATCTGGTAGGGCACGGGGCGGATCGTGCGGATCTCGAAGGCGCCTTGTGCCTCCACGCGCAGCTGGCAGCGCAGGTTGTCGCGCGGTTGCGTGGGGTCCACCTGCCAGTACAGGCCGTTGGCAGCGTTTTGCCAGAGGTCGAGCGTGGCCTCGGGCAGGGGTGCCCCATCGGTGCCGCACACGCGCCCGCGCAGGCGCACCACCTCGCCGCCGTTGTCGCGCACGAGATCGGCCGGGTTGGGCAGCCAGGGCGAGCCCACGGTGTGGAAGGGGCCGAGCACGCTGCCGGGCGTGGCGCCGGGGGAGGAGCCGAGCAGGTCGACGAGGCTCGAGAGGCCCACCACGTCCGACAGCAGCGTGAACTCGCTTCGCTCTTCGCTCGAGATGGCCGCCATGCGGTGCAGGAAGGCGATGGCGCCGCGCCACTCGGCGTGGGTGAGGCGCACGTCCTTGGCGTAGGCGTGCAGCACCTGCACCAGGCGCGTGACGAGCTCGCGCCGGCGTGCGTCGGTCAGGCCTTCGAAGCTCGCGGTGGCGAGTTCGGTGAGGTTGTCCAGGCGTACGTCGCGCATCGGGGCAGGAGGTGGGGGGATCGGATCAACCCGTGACCGGGTTGCGCAGCAAGCCCACGCGCTCGATCTCGATCTCGATCGTGTCGCCGGCCCTCATCCACACGGGCGGCGTGCGTGCGTAGCCCACCCCTGCGGGCGTGCCCATCACGAGCACGTCGCCGGGGTCGAGCGTCATGCACTGGCTCAGCAGCGCGATGGTGCGTGCCACGCCGAAGACCATGTCGGTGGTGTTCGCGTCCTGCATCACCTGGCCGTTCAGGCGCGACTGGATGCGCAAACCCGTGCAACCCGGGGGCAGCTCGTCGGCGGTGACGAGCTGCGGGCCGAAGCCGCCCGTGGCCTCGAAGTTCTTGCCGATCGTCCACTGCGTGGTCTTGCGCTGGTAGTCGCGCAGCGTGGCGTCGTTGAAGCAGGCGTAGCCGAAGACACTGGTCAGGGCGTCGGCCTCGGGCACGTGGCGCGCGGTGCGGCCGATGAC
The DNA here is from genome assembly GCA_903834645.1 of uncultured beta proteobacterium. GTDB lineage: Bacteria > Pseudomonadota > Gammaproteobacteria > Burkholderiales > Burkholderiaceae_C > Rubrivivax. The sequence goes on along the minus strand of CAILKA010000071.1, from coordinate 752 downwards.
CAGGGCGAGCTCGGCCTCGTAGTCGAGCTTGTCGGAGATGGCGGGCACGCGCAGCGGCGCGCCGTGCGCCAGCAGCGAGGTGCTGCTGCGCATGAAGAGGGCCGGGTAGTCGGCCACCGTGTTGCCGCCCTCCTTGGCGTGGTCGACGTAGTTCACGCCCAGGCAGTAGATCTTGCCCGGCTGCGGGATGCAGGGCAGCAGCGCGGACTCGTCGAGCGGTTCGGCGGGCAGCGAGGCGGCACGTGTGGCCGTGGCGGACTGCAGCGTGGGGTCGCTCGCGCAGCGCTCGATGAAGGCGAGCAACGTGGGGGCGGCCTCTTGCAGGCCGAGGGTGCGCGCGGACACCACGCGGGTGCCCGAGGCCACACCCCAGGTCGGGGTGCCGGCAGCGCGGTAGCTGATGAATCGCATCGGTGTGATCGGGTCAGGAAGGGGCGCGTGGGCCCGGGCCTCACTCGGGCTTGAGGTTGAGGTCCTTGACGAGCTTGCCCCACTTGGCCACCTCGCCCTCGAGGTAGCGGCGCAGCGCGGGGCGGTCCATGCGCTGGGCCTCCAGCGACAGGTTGGCAAATCGGTCGGCCACGGGCTTGCTCGCCAGGGCCTTGTTGACCTCGGCGTTGAGGCGGTCGAGCACGTCGGCGGGGGTCTTGCCGGGTGCGAACAAGGCGAACCAGGTGCTGGCCTCGAAGCCCGGGTAGCCGCTCTCGGCCACGGTGGGCACGTCCGGCAGCGCGGGGCTGCGCCTGGGCGAC
>CAILKA010000070.1 GCA_903834645.1 uncultured beta proteobacterium | reverse complement strand
GCATCCAGGCCGCGCAGCACTTCCTCGGCCGGCTCGGGCGTGAGGGCTGTGCCGCCGGAGCCGTCCCCGTTGGCGGCCTGCGTGCCCCGCGAGAGCACGCTGAGCGTCATCTTGAGCACGCTCAGCCGCTGCCCGAGGTCCTCGTGCAGCGCGCGCGCTACCCGCTGGCGCTCGCTTTCGCGGGCCTCCACCAGGTGCGCGGCGATGCGCCGGTCGGTCTCGGCGGCGCGGCGCTCGGTGATGTCGGTGAGCGTCAGGCGCAGCGCCGCGCCGGCGGGCGTCTGGAGCACGCGCAGCGTGTCGGCCTGGACGTGGCGTGGCGCCATGTCGTCGCCGTCCAGCGTCATCTCGATGCGGCCGCGACCCCCGGAGCCCTCCAGGTTGGCCAGGTGGTTGCGCCAGCGGCGCCGCTCGCTGCGGTGCAGCACGGTGGCGAATGCCCGCCCGAGCAAGTGCTGGCGCGGTTGGCCCAGCAGCGTGGCCCCTGTCAGGTTCAGATCGAAGATGCGCCCGGTCTCGTCCAGGGAGAGGTAGCCCACGGGCGCCAGCTCGAACAGGTCCTGGTAGCGGTCACGCGCGGCGGCAAGCTCCAGTTGCGCGCGCAGCAACTCCTCGTTCTGTTGCTCCAGTTCGACCTGGTGCGCGCGCAGTTCGCGTGCGAGTTGTACGGCGTCGGCCAGCAGCGGGGTGTTCATTGAAGGTGGGAGCCGGCAGGGGGGTGCCCCCGTGCAAACCCGAAGCCAATGTACCCCTTATTCCCGTCGCCGGCCGTGCGCGAGGCCCACGCGTTTCAATATTCGACCGGCACCGTCGCCTTCGGTGGCACGCCCACCCCCAGCAGCGCGAAGTTGCCGCGCCCGCTGGCAGCCGTGAGCATGCCCAGCACGCGCCCAGGCTCGGCACCCAGCATGTCCCAGGTGCAGCGCCAGGTCCAGTTGCCGCCGCCCAGTGTCCCGGGCGTGTTCATGCGGTGCTCGCTGCCCAGGCCCAGCACGTCTTGCAGGGGAAAGATCGCGAGGTTGGCCACCGAGTTGAGCGCGGCGCGGATCATCGCCCAGTGCACGTCATGCGCGCCGCAGGCCAGGTACGTGCCGGCGTAGTGGCGCTCGCGGTCGCTCGCCTGCTCCCACCAGCCGCGCGCGGTGTCGTTGTCGTGCGTGCCGGTGTAGACGACGACGTGGCGCGGGTAGGTGTGGGGCAGGAACTCGTGCTCGCCGTCGCCGCCGAAGGCGAACTGCAGGATCTTCATGCCCGGGAAGGCGCAGGCCTCGCGCAGCGCGTGCACGTCAGGCGTGATGAAGCCCAGGTCCTCGGCGATGATGGGCAACTCGCCCAGCGCCCGCGCGATCGCATCGAAGAGGGCATGGCCCGGGCCCTTGAGCCAGCGCCCCGTTTTCGCGTCGGGGCTGGAGGCCGGGATCTCCCAGTAGCCGGCAAAGCCGCGGAAGTGGTCGATGCGAAACACGTCGGCCTGCTGCAGCGCGCGCTTCACGCGCGCTGTCCACCAGGCGAAGTCCTCGTCGGCCATGCGGTCCCAGCGGTACAGCGGGTTGCCCCAGCGCTGGCCCATCGGCCCGAGGTCGTCGGGCGGCACGCCGGCCACCACCGTGGGCTGGTGGTGCGCATCGAGCAGGTAGAGATCGGGCCGCGCCCAGCAGTCGGCGCTGTGGTGGGCGATGAAGATCGGCAGGTCCCCGACGATGGAGATGCCGCGCGCGTGGCAGTAGGCGCGCAGCTCGGCGCATTGCGTGTCGAAGCACCACTGCACAAAGCGCCAGAAGTCGATCTCCGCAGCGTGCGCCACGCGTGCGGCGCCGAGCGCCTCGGGGTCGCGGCCGGCCAGTGCTGCGGGCCACGTCCACCACGGCAGGCCGGCGTGTGCGGCTTCCAGGGCCATGAAAAGGCTGTAGTCGTCGAGCCACGAGGCTTCCTGCTCGCACCACGCGTTGAAGGCTGCGCGCTCGGCAGTGGACGCATGGGTGACAAAGCCTGCAGCGGCGGCACGCAGCTGCACCAGGCGCCATGGCACCACACGCGCGAAGTCGGTGCGCTGCGCGTCGAAGCCGCCTGCCGGAAGCTCGGGCTGCGCGAGCCAGCCTCGATCCACGAGCGGCTCGAGTGCCACCATCAGCGGGCTGCCGGCAAAGGCGCTCACGCTCTGGTAGGGCGAGTCGCCCGGGCCGATGGGGGTGGTGGGCAGCCACTGCCACAGCGTCTGGCCGCAGCCGTGCAGCCAGTCGGCGAAGCGGTAAGCATCGGGCCCGAAGTCGCCGATGCCGTGCGGGCCGGGCAGCGAGGTGACGTGCAGCAGGACGCCGCTGGCGCGTGTGTGCAGGTTCATGGTGGTCAGGCGTTCAGACGAGGGTTCAGCCGATGAGAAAGAGGGTGGCCAGCGGCGGCAAGGTCAGGCCGATCGAGTACGTGCGCCCGTGCGCCGCGAGGGCCTGCACGGGCAGCGGGTGCGCTGCGTTGCCCAGGTTGCTGCCGCCATAGAAGGCCGAGTCGGTGTTGAGCGCCTCGCGCCAGGCCGACGGCGCGCTGCCGCCGGCCTCGGCCGGGCCTGGCACGCCGATGCGAAAGCCGTGGCGCGGCACGGGCGTGAAGTTGCACACCACGAGCACGCAGCCGCCCGCATCGTCGCGGCGCAGCCAGGCCAGCACCGAGTGGTCCGCGTCGTCCACGACGAGCCACTCGAAGCCCGCGGCCTCGCAGTCCAGCGCGTGCAGCGCCGGGTGCGCGCGCATCAGGCCGTTCAAGTCG
>CAILKA010000069.1 GCA_903834645.1 uncultured beta proteobacterium | reverse complement strand
CGACGAAGCCGCTGGACACGGCGAGCTTGGTGACATCGGCCGAGCCGAAGTCCACGCTTCCCGACAGGTCGAGCAGGAACCAGCAGGTGAGGTCGCGATCCTCGTGGAACTGGCGCACGTGCGGCACCTGCAGCCGGGCCGTCACGTTCCAGTCGATGTGGCGCACGTCGTCGTGCAGCTGGTACTCGCGCAGATCGGCCAGGTCCACGCCGTGGCCGCGGCGCAGCGTGCGCCAGTCGCCCTGCACCAGGCCGTCCAGGCGCTTGACCACCGTCCACTCCAGGCGGCGCAGAAGCGCCTCGGTGGAGGACGCCGTTGGCAGTGCGCTGGCCGGCACGCCTTCAGCCCTCCTGGGCCCTGCCTGCCGCAGCAGCCGCCGCCGCGCCGGCTCCAGTCTGCGAGGCGGCCGCCTCGGCCGCAGCCTCGCTCTGGGCTACGCTTTCCGGCCCGGGGACTCGGGCGAGGATCGTGTCGATCAGGCCGTCGGCTCCCACGCCCTCGGCCAGGGCCTCGTAGCTCAGCACGAGGCGGTGGCGCAGCACGTCGTGCACGAGGTCGGTGATGTCTTCGGTGAGCGCGTAGCGGCGCCCGCGCATCAGTGCCAGCGCGCGTGCGCCCTCGATGAGAGAGATCGTGGCGCGCGGGCTTGCGCCGTAGGTGAGGTACTTGGCGAGCTCGGGCAGCCCGGCGCGCGCTGGCGTGCGCGTGGCCGCGACGATGCGCACGGCGTGGCTGATCAGGGCGGGGTCGACGTAGACATCGCGGCAGGCCTGCTGCAGCGCGGCGAGCTGCTGCGTGTCGGCCACTGCCTGCACCGACGCGGCCGGGCCCGTCACCCGCTGCACGATCACGAACTCCTCCTCTGGCGAGGGGTAGTCGACGATCACCTTCATCATGAAGCGGTCCACCTGGGCCTCGGGCAGCGGGTAGGTGCCCTCGGTCTCGATGGGGTTCTGCGTGGCCATCACGACGAAAGGCTCGGGCACCGGGTGCGACTGCCCGGCGATCGTGACCTGGCGCTCCTGCATCACCTCCAGCAGCGCGCTTTGCACCTTGGCGGGTGCGCGGTTGATCTCGTCGGCCAGCAGCAGGTTGGCGAACACCGGCCCGAGCGAGGTGCCGAACTCGCCCGTCTTCTGGTTGTAGATGCGCGTGCCCACGAGGTCGGCGGGAACGAGGTCGGGCGTGAACTGGATGCGCCGGAAGCTGCCCCGCACGGCGCGCGCAAGTGTCTTCACGGTCAGCGTCTTGGCCAGGCCGGGCACCCCTTCCACGAGCAGGTGCCCTTGCGCGAGCATCGCCACGAGCACCCGCTCGAGGAAGCGGTCCTGGCCAACGACGACGCGCTTGACCTCGTAGAGGATGCGCTCCATCAGGGTCGCGGTGGAGGAATCGGTGTCGCTCATCGGGGGTATCCGGGTGGCTCAGAAGGGATGGATGCCGACGGCCGAGGCGGCGTTCTCGATCGGCACGGCAAAGCCGATGCCGATGAAGGTGCGCGCCTCGCTCGGGTTGAGGATGGCGGTGACGATCCCCACGACGTTGCCGTCCATCGTCACGAGTGGCCCGCCCGAGTTGCCCGGGTTGGCGGCGGCGTCGAACTGGATCAGGTTGGTGAGGAGCTTCTTGCCCTCGGGGTCGCGGAACTCGCGCTTCAGGCCCGAGACCACACCTGCGCTCACGCTCGGGCCGATGCCGAAGGGAAAGCCCACTGCCACCACCTGGTCGCCCGGCTGCAGGTCGCTGGTGGAGCGCATGGTGGCGGCCTGCAGGTCGTCGGGCAGGCTCATCGCCTTGAGCACGGCCAGATCGTTCTCGGGGGAGATGTTGACGATTTGGGCCTCTGCGCGGTGGCCGTTGTGGAAGTGCACGCGGATCTTGCGCGCGCCCCACACCACGTGCAGGTTGGTGAGGATGGTGCCGTTGTCGACGATGACGACACCCGTGCCCAGGCTCCTGTCGAGGGCGCGGCGCTGGGCGTTTTCCTCGCCGTCGTCGTTCTCGTCCATCAGGCCCTGCACGCGCACGAGCGAAGGTGCCACCGCAGCCGCCGCGCGGGCGTAGGGGGAGGGCAGGGGATCCTTCTCGAGCGAGGCGCGCACGGCGGCGTCGATGTCGTCCTGCGTGATCAGGCGCGGGCGCTGGGAGGAGGCCAGCGTGAGTGCCAGCAGCGCGAAACCCGCTGCCACCACCCACGGGGCCCAGGCCTGCAGGCGCCAGCGCTGCGCGAGTGCCCGGGCGCTCGCCTGGCTGGCACCCCAGCGGCTGCGGGGCCGAGCCGCGCCGGGTGCCGGGGCAGTCGGGGAGGTTGGGCGGGCGGTCGCCGTGCTCGCCTGGGCGGGGGCGGAGCCGGTCTCGCCGCTGCCAGGCTGCTGTGGCGCGCCTGCCCGGCTGGCGCGACTCGAGCGGCTGATCAACGGCGTTCTCTTCATGATCGTCTGAACCCTATCACGACTGTGCGCGCGGTGCATGATGCGAAACCATGTGGATAGACACCCACTGCCATCTGGACGCCCCCGAGTTCGAGGCCGACCGCGACGCCGTGTGCGCACGGGCAGCGGCGGCGGGCGTCACCATGCTGGTGCTGCCGGCTGTGCGGGCAGCCGATTTCGAGGCCGTGCGCGCGCTCGCGCACCGCATCGGTGCGTGCTATGCGCTCGGCATCCACCCCTTGTGCACGGCCGAGGCCAGCACGACCGACCTGCAGTACCTGCAATCCGCGCTCGAGCGTCACCGCGGCGACCCTCGGCTCGTGGCAGTGGGAGAGATCGGGCTCGACCATCTCGTGGCCCCGCCGCAGCAAGAAACCGTGCGCGAGCGTCAGCGGCATTACTACGAGTCGCAACTGGCCCTGGCTCGGCGATTTGAGCTGCCGGTGATCCTGCATGTGCGCCGTTCGGCCGATGCCCTGCTGGCCGGGCTGCGCCGCCACCCGGTCGCGGGCGGCTTGGCCCATGCCTTCAACGGCAGCCCGGAGCAGGCGCTGGCTTTCGTGCGCCGCGGCTTTGCCCTGGGCTTTGGCGGAGCGATGACGCATGAGCGCGCCCTGCAGATCCGGCGGCTGGCTGCCACCCTGCCCGACACCGCGCTCGTGCTGGAAACCGATGCACCGGACATCCCGCCGGCGTGGCTCTACCGCACGGCAGCCGAACGTGCGGCGGGCCACGGCCACGGGCGCAATGAACCGGCCGAGCTGCCGCGCATCGCGCAGACGCT
>CAILKA010000068.1 GCA_903834645.1 uncultured beta proteobacterium | reverse complement strand
TCTCTCCTGTTGAACGACCAAGAACGGTGCGTGACTGTACGGACCCGAAGCGGGCCTGACGCCTACGGGGTTTCCCGCAGCGCGGCCCGCTTCAGGAGATGAGCTTGACCAACGCCAGCGAGATCGGCGGGAACAGCAGCAGCAGCACCGTGCGCAGCGTGTCGCTGATGAGGAACGGCAGCACGCCCCGGTAGCTCTCGGCGATCGGCACGTCACGCGCCAGGCCGTTGACGACGTAGACGTTGAGCCCCACCGGCGGGGCGAGCAGCCCGAAGCCCACCGTCATGAGCACCATGATGCCGAACCACAGCGCCACGCTCTCCTTGGGCATGCCGAAGTCCAGCCCCATGACCACCGGGAAGAAGATCGGGATCGTCAGCAGGATCATGGAGAGTTCATCCATCACCGAGCCGAGCACCACGTAGAAGAGCAGGATCGCCGCCACCACCGCCACGGGTGGCAGGCCCCAGCCCTGCACGACGCTGGCCAGCTGGCCCGGCACCTGCGTGAGCGCAAGCGCCGAGTTCATGAGATCGGCGCCCAGAAAGATCATGAAGATCATGGCCGAGGCCTCTGCCGTGGCGTAGAAGCAGTGCTTGAACTTCTGCCAGGTGATCTCGCGCTTGAGCAGCGCCGCGATGAAGGTGGCTGCCGCCCCCACCCCTGCGCCCTCGGTGGGCGTGAACTTGCCGGTGTAGATGCCGCCGAACACGATCAGGAAGATCGTGGCGATCGGCAACACCCCTGAGAGCGATCGGGCCGTGATGGCGGGAGCATCGTCGTGCTCGGGCGCCTGCCCGGGCACGACTCGCACGTAGATCGCGATGGCGATCATGTAGCCGAGCATCGCCAGGATGCCCGGCACCATCGCTGCGGCAAAGAGCTTGGCGATGTTCTGCTCGGTGAGGATGGCGTAGATGACCAGCGGCACGCTGGGCGGGATCAGGATGCCGAGCGTCCCGCCGGCGGCCAGCGTGCCGGTGGCCAGGCGCCCCGAGTAGCCGTGGCGCTTCATCTCGGGCAGCGCCACCGAGGTGATGGTGGCGGCCGTGGCCACCGAGGAGCCGCAGATCGCCCCGAAGGCGGCGCAGGCCAGCACCGAGGCCATCGCCAGGCCCCCCTTGAAGCGCCCCATCACGGCGGCGGCGAACTCGAAGAGCGCACGGCTGATCCCGCCCTGGGTGGCGAAGTTGCCCATCAGGATGAAGAGCGGGATCACCGACAGGTCGTAGCTCGCAAAGCGCGCGAAGGCCTGCGTGTTCAGGAAGCTCGCCAGCGGCATCCAGCCCGCCTGCAGCACGTAGCCGACGGTGCCGGCTGCGAACATGGCAATGGCAATCGGCGTGCGCGCCGCCATGAGCACCAGCATCACGGCAAAGATCAGCAGCGTCAGCGTGATCGGCGTCATTGCGGCTGGCCCTCCGAGGCAAAGCCCCGCACGGCCTGCATCAGGGCGATCACGGCCGTCAGCACCAGCGGCGGCACCATGAAGACGTAGACGATCCACTCCGGAAACCCGAGCATCATCGAGCCGGCACCGCTCTTCCAGGCGTTGAGCCCGCCGATCGTCGTGCGCCAGGCAAGCAGCGCCACGCACGCTGCCAGCAGCAAGGCACCCAGCCGGTCGAGCCGGGCATTCGTCTCCGGCGAGGTGCGGGCGGTGAAGAAGTCGACGATGATGTTGCCCCGGCGCGCCTGGCACCAGGGCAGGAACAGGGCGATGGCCGCGCCGGCAGCCGAGGCGGAAAGCTCGAAGTCGCCCACGATGGTCCAGCCCGTCGTGTTGCGGCCGATGAGGCTCACGCAGGTCATCAGCGTGATGACCGTCAGCAGCACGCCCGCCAGCACCGCACAGGCCTTGGCAAGCGACTCGAGCAGTTTCATGGGCATTCCCCGGTGATGCCGGACCGGCCCCTCGTGCTCGGGCAGGCCAGGACTCAGTACTGGGTCTCGGGCAGTCGCACCGTGAGCCCGTCCAGAGCCGATTGCAGCACGATCTGGCAGCTCAGTCGACTCTCCGGGCGCCGGGGGGAGGCCGTCATCTCGAGCATCGAGGCCTCGTCGTGCGTGAGCTCGCCGACCCGCCCGGCCCAATCGGGCTCGACATAGACGTGGCAGGTGGCGCAGGTCAGGAGGCCGCCGCAATCGGCAACGATGGACGACACACCAGCGTCGGTGGCCACACGCATCAGCGTCTGGCCCGGTTCGGCGCTCAGGCTCTGGCGCGAGCCGTCGGGGTGGATCAGGTGGACGGTCAGGGGCATGGGCAAAGGTCGATGCGCGGTCGAATCC
>CAILKA010000067.1 GCA_903834645.1 uncultured beta proteobacterium | reverse complement strand
GTTTGGCGTCCTGCTGCAGGCGCTCGGCGTCGACCATCTGGGATTCGGCCACGGTCTGCCGCTTGCGGCCCTCGACCAGCGGAATATAGGCCAAGCCGACCGCGCACAGGACCGCCAGCGCCGCGGCCAGCGCCAGGGTCACCAGGGAGCCGGTTCCAATACCGGTGCCTGTTCCCAGCTTCTGCTGCAACTGCTCCAGGCTGCGGCGCAGTGGCTCGCTGTCGGTCAGGATGGCGGACTGGGCCTCGCGGGCCGCCACCAGACCCTGGAGGTTTGCCAGCACGGAACTTGCCTGCGTACGGGTTTGTTCGAAGAGCTTGATAAGGGCCTCGAGTTGCTGGCGCGTCTGGCCGTCACCGGCCCGCGGCAATCGCAGCTCGGCGCTGCCCTGCAGCAGGCCCTGGGCGATGTCCTTGAAGGTGTTCAGGTCCTTGCCCATCAGGAACACGGCTTCGGCACTGACACCGTCCAGCGTCAGGAACTCTGTCGACGACTTGCCGATGCGCTGTGTCAGCATGACAAGTTGCCCGGCGGCGGAGATCTCGATCGGCGCGGCGTTCTGCTGGACCTTGAGCGCGGCCACCGTTTCGGCAATCTCCAGCAGGTCGGCCGACTGCCGGTTGATCTGCCGCAGCGACGTGCCGATCTGGGTCAGGACCGCCTGCTGCGCGAGGATCGTGGCCGCGCTTTTTGCGGCCCGGTCGACCAGCGGCATGATCGCGTTCAGATCCCCCTGGTGCGAACCGTCCAGGGCATCGAGCTGAATTCCGTCGTCGCCGGCCTTCAGTCCCTTGACGGTCCGGCTCAGGACACCTGCGCTTTCCGACACATCGGGGAATGCCTGCGCACTTCCGACCACCGCCTGCGAGACCGACTTTGCCAGCCTTTGCGACTGCATCAGCGACTGGCCGACAGCACCCATCTGTTGTCCGACCTGGTTGGACACGTGCAGGGCAAAGGCTGCCACGGCGACCAGCAGGATCATCGCCACCGCAAGCCCGATCAAAAGCATCTGCTGCTGCTGCGCGACGGGCCGGGTACCCAGCAGGGGAAGGGTGATCTGCCCCGCCGGTTCGCCAGCCGGCCCGCTGGCAGCGGCAGCCAGTGGCGCGCCGCCCGACTCGCGCAAGGGCGCACCCGAAGTCGAGACGACCGCCGTCGCGGCCTCGGTCTGGATCGAGGTCTCCTGCTGGCTGATCCGGGTGCTGCTTTCGGATTCCAGCACCGTTCTTGAAAAAAGACGCTTGAGCCGGTCTAGGGACATGGTGGAGCCTTACGTAACTTAAGCAGTGATGTTCAAAAACCGGGGGTATTGGGCGAGTGTCTGAAGGTTGATCTCCTGCCAGGATTCTCCCCCGGCATCGGTGAAGCAATTGCCAAAATAGGGCGGAAGTTCAGCGGTGGGCGCCCTGGCAGACGCAAACCCTTCGGCATTGCGCAACCCGGCAAGCGTGTCGACCAGCAGGGCACAGTTGACATTCAGTGCGGCATTGAGAGTGACCACGCCCGCTTCGGGCACCGGCGGGGCAAGCGGGCCGAAGGCCGACACATCGCCTGCGACGAAGGTCGCAAGATCCACCACGCCATACAAGCCGCCGCGAAGATTGACGACGCCGCGGAACCAGGGCCGGGCGTAGGGCACCGGCTGCATGCTGGTGATGGGAAAGATCTCGCCCGACTGGGCCAGCGGCAACAGGTAGTTGCGACCACGGCATTTGATCGCGAGCCAGGAAACCGAGAGACCCTCGTCCTTCGCTGCCTGCAGTCGGCTCGCGAGGCGCGCCTGGAGTTCCCTGATAGCTTCGCGGTTGGCCATGTGTCGTTGGGCGGATCAGCCCAGGGCCTTGATCTTGGCCAGCAACTCACCCGGATCCACCGGCTTGGTGACATAGTCACGCGCGCCCTGTCGCATGCCCCAGACCCGGTCGGTCTCCAGGCTCTTGCTGGTGCACATGATGATGGGGATGGCGCTGTACTCGGGCATGCGGTTGATCGAACGGGTCAGCTGGTAGCCATTCTGGCCGGGCATCACGACGTCCATCAGGATCAGGTCCGGACGGTCTTCGGCCAGGCGCTTGTAGGCCTCGTCTGCATTCTGCGCGGTCCGCACCGACATGTGGTTCTTCTGCAGAAGATCTGTCAGGAACATCAACTCGGTCCGCGAATCGTCAACGATGAGCACCTTTTGGATCGCCATCATGTCACTCCGGATGCCGTAGAACCGATCTGCCCCACCGCTTTCAGCAGCTGGTCTTTGGTGAAGGGCTTGGTCAGGTAGTCCTGGGCCCCCACCATGCGGCCGCGTGCCTTGTCGAAGACACCGTCCTTGGACGACAGCATCACGATCGGGACGTTGGCGAACTTGGGATTGCGTTTGATGATGGCGCAGGTCTGGTAACCGTCGAGCCGGGGCATCAGGATGTCGCAGAAGATCAGGTGGGGCTGGTAATCGTTGACCTTGGCGAGGGCATCGAAACCGTCCTCGGCCAGCAAGACCTCGTGGCCGCCTTGTTTCAGGAAGATCTCGGCACTGCGCCGGATCGTGTTGCTGTCGTCAATCACCAGGACTTTGAAGGTCGATCCGGTTGTACTCACAAGACTGCGCTCCTGAAATGAAAGTTCTCACACCCGGACAGAGGCACCCGCGGCACCTCGATTCACATCTGGACCATCTCGAAGTCTTCCTTGCGGGCTCCGCATTCCGGGCAGGTCCAGTTCATGGGCACGTCGGCCCAGGCGGTGCCGGGCGCAATGCCGTGCTCGGGGTCGCCGGCGGCTTCGTCATAGATCCAGCCGCAGATCAGGCACATCCAGGTCTTTGATTCACTCACGGGCGTGCGCTCGGGGTCACTACAATGAACCGATTGTAGCCAGCCGGTCCAGGGCCATCGCAGGGAATTGCCTGGGGCCGACGCCCATGAAGAAAGATCCCCGCACCGACGCGCCCGACGCCTTCGACGACTCTCGGGAAGAACCCGCCGAGCCCGCGCCGCCGGCTTGCGTGCTCACCTTCAACGCCAACGACCCGAGCGGCGCCGCAGGCCTGGCTGGCGACGTCGCCACCATCACCGCGATGGGCGGCCACCCGCTCACGGTGGTGACGGCCGTCCTGATGCGCGACACCGCCGAGATCTTCGACCAGCTCCCCCTGGACGAGGAGGCTGTCGTGGAGCAGGCCCGCACGATCCTCGAGGATGTCACGATCTCGGGCTGGAAGGTGGGGTTCCTGGGCTCGGCCGACACGGTGGCCGCCGTGGCCGAGGTGCTGTCGGACTACCCGGACGTGCCGCTCGTGGCCTACGTGCCCGACCTGTCCTGGCTCGACGAGGACCAGCTCCAGCCCTACCAGGACGCCTACCGCGAGCTGATCCTGCCCGCCACCGAGGTGCTGGTGGGCAACCTCAAGACGCTCACCGACTTGCTGCTGCCCGACTGGGACAGCGAGCGGCCGGCCTCGGCGCGCGAACTCGCCGTGGCGGCGGGCGACCGCGGCACGCGCTACGTGCTGGTCACCGGCATCGCGCTGCCCGCGCGCGGCGCCACCGCCTACGTGGACAACGTGCTCGCCTCTCCGCAGGGCGCACTCACGGGCGAGAAATTCGAGCGCTTCGACACCGCCTTCGTGGGATCGGGCGAGACGCTGTCGGCGGCACTGGCCTCGCTGCTGGCAGCCGGCAGCGAGCTGCAGGCCGCCGTGGGCGAGGCCCTTGCCTTCCTCGACCAGAGCCTGGACGCGGGCTTTCGCCCCGGGATGGGCAGCGTCGTGCCCGACCGCTTCTTCTGGGCACTGCCTGCGGCGGGCGAAGCAGACGAGACGGGCGAAGCGGGGGTCACGCCCGGCGGCCCGGATGAAACCGAGGAGCCCGCCGAGCGGGCGCAGGAGCAGGAGACCAAGCGCCGTGTCCATTGAAGCCGACCGCAACGAGGCACTTTTCGAGCGCGCCCAGCGCGTCATCCCCGGGGGTGTGAACTCGCCCGTGCGGGCCTTCCGGGCCGTAGGCGGCACGCCGCGCTTCATTGCGCGCGCCGAGGGCGCCTACATGTGGGACGCAGAGGGTCGACGCTACATCGACTACATCGGCTCCTGGGGACCCATGATCCTTGGCCACGGGCACCCGGCCGTGCTGGAAGCCGTGCAGCGCGCCGCCGCCGACGGCTTGAGCTTCGGCGCCCCCACCGAACGCGAGATCGAGCTGGCCGAGGCAATCATCGGGCTCGTGCCCTCGGTGGAGCAGGTGCGTCTGGTGAGTTCGGGCACGGAAGCCGGGATGAGCGCGCTGCGGCTCGCGCGCGGCTACACCGGTCGCGCCAAGATCATCAAGTTCGAGGGCTGCTACCACGGTCACGCCGACGCCCTGCTGGTCAAGGCCGGTTCGGGCCTGGCCACCTTCGGCCACCCCACCAGCGCCGGCGTGCCCGCCGAGGTGGTGCAGCACACGCTCGTGCTCGAGTACAACAACGTCGCCCAGCTCGAGGAGGCCTTCGCCACGCACGGCGCCGAGCTCGCCTGCGTGATGATCGAGCCGATCGCCGGCAACATGAACTTCGTGCGCGCCTCGATGCCCTTCATGCAGCGCTGCCGCGAGCTGTGCAGCCAGCACGGCGCCCTGCTGGTGTTCGACGAGGTCATGACCGGTTTTCGCGTCGCCCTGGGCAGCGCGCAAAGCGTGTACGCCAAGGCCATCCCCGGGTTTGAACCCGACATGACCGTGATGGGCAAGGTCATTGGCGGTGGTATGCCGCTGGCTGCCTTTGGCGGCAAGCGAGCGGTGATGGAGCAGCT
>CAILKA010000066.1 GCA_903834645.1 uncultured beta proteobacterium | reverse complement strand
GCCCGCGCGGCTGCCAGAGCTTCATGCCCGCGTGGCCGGCTCGCCGGCAAGGGCGACGCGCTGGGCAAGCGCGCCGAACACGCTCAGGCCGTCCGGACCGGTGGCCTCGCTGTGGGCGATGTCGCCGTCGTGCCAGGCCCGTGCGCCGGGCCCGGAGGCCGGGTCGATGGCGGGCGCGGTCGTCGGGTGCGGTCCGGTCGGTTCGGCGCAAGGCCCGATGATCGATCCTGCGCGCACGCTGCGCACCCGCGAAAGCGTGGCCAGCAGCGCTGCGAAGTCCGGGCTCGGCTGCCCGAAGTGCGCTGGACTCACGTCGCCGGCCGGGCCGGTTGCCCCGGCCTCACGGCGTGTGCGCACGTCCAGCAGCACGCGGCCCTCGCGCCACGCCTCACCCAGCTCGTCGGGCGTGACGGCCAGCGGGGCGAATGCGCCGGCCGGCTGGACGCCGCCGGGCAGGCTCCAGACATGGGCCAGCAGCACGAGCCGAACGCGCTCCAGGGCCTGTGCAGGCGTCGCTCCGAGTGGGAGGTCACCCGTGACGACGGCGAAGCCCGCCTGCAGGACGGGCGGCGTCGTCGCGCCGGGCAGGAGCACGTCGTCCTGGGGGCCCAGGAAGTCGTCGCTGGCGCGCTGGGTGGGCCAGGGAAGGTGGCTGCCGGTGCCGCAAGGAGTGCCCGCAGCGGCGCCAGGGCCGAGCGCCCACTGGTAGGCGCGAGGCAGGGGCGCCATGCAGCGCGCCGGGTCGAACGCGAAGGCGTGCCGCGCCTTGCCGCCGTGCAGCGTCGCCGCGAGGTCCTCCAGCTGCGGCGACAGGAAGTTCCAGTCATCGAGCACCTGTTGCAGGCGCGTGGCGATGCCGCTGGCGTAGTGAGCCAGTGCGAGATCGCGCGAGACGACGACGAGTTGTCCGTCGCGCGAGCCGTCCCGGTAGGTCGCGAGCTTCATGCGGGCTGGGGGGGCTGGTGCAGCAGGGTGACGCAGTGGCAGTATTGTGCGGTGATCGCGACGCTGCCCACAGCCCGAATGGCCACCTGGCCCGCCACCGGCCGGCGTCCGCGCCACGCACGGGAGTGGGGGTTGGCCGTGACGCTGGCCCTGGCTGGCCACGCGCTGCTGCTGTCGGGCCTGCAAGGGTGGGTCCTGGGGCAGGGCGAGTCGCGACCCGCGCGCGAGCCAGGCGCGGCCACGGTACTCGTCGTGCGCACGCTCCCGCCTGAGGGTGAGCCGGCCGCATCGGCCGCATCGGTCGCATCGGTCGCATCGGTCGCATCGGTCGACGTAGCCCGAGCGGCAGATGCCGGGCAAGTTCCCAGCCCCGTCCCCCGCCCTGCTGAGCACACCGGTGTGGCCGCGCCCCTGCCCCAGCCCCCGCCAGGGCGCTTTCCTCCTGCCCAGGTGCCGGTACGCGAGGCTGCACCGGTGCTCGAGACAGCCGTGCGGACTCCCGCTGCCACACCCGCTGCGGCGGGCGATGCGGCTGACGACGCATCCAGCCCCGCCGTGCCCGAGGCCTACGCGGGCGCACCCCCGCCGGTGTGGGCCGCGCGCCTGCCTGGCGACTTTGCTGCGCGCTACCTGCTGCAGCGTGGCGAGGAGCCGGCCCGCGCGGTGACGCTGCGCCTGGAGACCGGTGACGGGCGCTACGCGCTGCACCTGACGGGCGAGGCGGGCGGCCGCGGCCCGGAGCAGGCAAGCCAGGGGCGTGTGGAGGAGACCGGGCTGGCGCCGGAGCGCTACCTGGACCGGCGCCGCGCGCGCGCCGCGGCAGCGGCCAACTTCGACGGTACCCGCTCGCGCATCACCTACTCCGGCGCACGGCTGGAGCAGCCCCTGTACGCAGGCGCGCAGGATCGCCTGAGCTGGATCGTGCAGCTGGCTGCCATCGTCGACGCCGATCCCGCGCGCTGGCACGAGCGGGCCCGGCTGGCGCTGTACGTGACGGGCGCGCGCGGGGACGCGCAGCTGTGGTGGTTCACGGTGCGCGGGCGCGTCGCCCTGGAGAGCCCGGGCGGCGCGGCGCGGGAGCTGCTGCACCTGGTGCGCGAGCCGGACCGGCCCTACGACCTGCGGGTGGAAGCCTGGCTCTACCCCGCGCACCAGCATCTGCCGGCGCGGCTGCAGCTCAGCCCCGTCCCGGCGGGCCAGCCGATGCGCTGGAGCCGGATCCCATGAAGCCGGTGGCGCGCGCGGGCGGCCGGCAGCGGTACGATGGGCGCCGTTCAAGCGCTCCGGACACGAGCCGATAACCGAGAGATGGCAGCAGGCGCGGACACCTGGGTTTGGCTGGCGACCGCAGGCGCGGGCGCCACCGCCGGCATGTCCTTGGCCGGGGCCTGGTGGGCCTGGTGG
>CAILKA010000065.1 GCA_903834645.1 uncultured beta proteobacterium | reverse complement strand
GTACGCCAAGGAGCCCGTGTACATCGCCTTCGATGGCGCCTATGGTGTCAAGACCAACACCGCCCCGAAGGCCATCGAGCGCGGCATCCGCGCCGCGATGGAGGAGATCAACGCACGCGGCGGCGTGCTGGGCGGGCGGCCGCTGCAGCTGCTCACCACCGACAACCAGGGTGTGTCCGCCCGCGCGCGGGACAACTACCTCGAACACGCTGCCAGACCCGACGTGATCGCGGTGCTCGGCGGCAAGTTCAGCCCCGTCATCGTCGAGACCGTGCCCGAGGCGCAGCGCATGAAAGTGCCGCTCGTGAGCGTGTGGGGCTCGGCCGATCCGATCACCGACCAAGGGCACAGCCCTTCCTACGTGTTTCGCGTGTCGCTGAAGGACAGCTGGGGCGTGGAGGCGATGCTCAGGCGCGCGGCCACCACGCACAAGGCCAGGCGTGTCTGTGCCGTGCTGCCCAACACCTCCTGGGGCCGCTCCGGCCAGAGCGTGATCAACAACCGGGCCGGTGCGATCGGCCTGGCGGTGGTCACCACGCGCTGGTACAACTGGGGCGACAAGGTCTTTGGCGAGATCCTGGCCGCCTGCCGCACTGGCGAGGCGCAGGCCATGATCCTCGTGGCCAATGAGGTCGAGGCGGCGCTCCTCGTGCGCGAGATGGCCGCACTCGCCCCGGCCGACCGCATCCCGATCGTGTCGCACTGGGGGGTGACGGGTGGCGTCATGCACGAGCTCGCGGGCGAGGCCCTGGACAAGGTCGACCTGCAGGTGATCCAGACCTTCACCTTCGTGGACAACGCGAGGCCGCGTGCCCGCCAGCTGGCCGCCTGGCTGATGAAGGAAGGCGGCTACACATCGGTGGCGCAGATCCCGAGCCCGGTGGGTTCGGCCCACGCCTACGACACGACGCACCTGCTGGCGCGCGCGGTCGACCAGGCACGCTCCACCAAAGGCGAAGACATCCGCCGGGCGCTGGAGAAGCTGCCGCCCTTCGAGGGTGCAGTTCGCAGCTACGCGCCTGCCTTCACGCCCGAGCGTCACGATGCCCTCGGGCCTCAGCAGGTGCTGTTCGTGCGCATCGAGCGCAGCGGCGCGCTGACACCGGTGCGCTGAGCGGGGCCCGGCGCGATGCAACCCCGCTCGTTCAACGACACGCTGCGCGGGCGCATCCTCGGCGAGCTCACGCGCATCATCCGTCGCTGGGTGATGTTGTCGGTAGGGGTGGTCGGCGCGCTTGCCGTCGGAGCGGGCACCTACGACGCCTTCATACGGCTGAACCAGGAAAGCGAGCTCGTGGCCACCAAGCTGCGCGCCGACATCGACAACACGGCACGCCAGCTGCAGTCGCTGGCGGCCTCCTCCCTCGTCTGGACGGGGCTCACCGACAGCTTCGGGCGCGAGAGCTACCTCAAGCCCCTGCTCGCCCGCTTCAACGCCCCGGGTGGCAGCCCTTTGACGGTCCTGGACTACCGCGGTCGACTCTTCCTGGGCACGGCCACGCCGGGGCTGCAGCAGGTGCTCGACAGCCCGGCCGTACGCGGGGCCGTGCAGGACGCCCGCGCGCAGCACGGAGTGGTCGACCTCGAAGGCGGGCGTCGGCTCCTCGTGATGGTGGTGCCGGTGATCGCGCCGCAGACGCCTTCGCCGGTGGGCTACATCCTGGCAGGGGTCGACCCGGACGCGGCGCTCGCAGGCCTGCCCGTTCGCGCAGGCCTGGCCCTCTCGCTCACCACCGATGGCTCCTCGGCGATGGGGTCCGCCCCGGGCTTGCTCCCGCTGAGCATGACTCAGCCCATCGTTGCCGGCCAGGCGCCGCTGCAGGTGGACGTGATGCTGCGGGTGAGCCGCAGTGGTGCTCCGGTGCTGCTGCTCACACTCGTGATTGCGGCCATCACCGGCGTGCTGGGTTTGCTGCTCACGGGGCAGCTC
>CAILKA010000064.1 GCA_903834645.1 uncultured beta proteobacterium | reverse complement strand
CGGTGCGCTCGAGATCGCGCGCCGCTCGCGCGGCACGCCGCGCATCGCCAACCGGCTGCTGCGGCGCGTGCGCGACTACGCCCAGGTCAAGGGCAGCGGCGCGGTGGATGCAGCCACGGCCGATCGGGCCCTGGCGATGCTCGATGTCGATCCGCAAGGCTTCGACGTGATGGACCGCAAGCTCCTGGAAGCCGTGATCCACCGCTTCGACGGCGGCCCGGTGGGCCTGGACAACGTGGCGGCGGCCATCGGGGAGGAGCCGGGCACGATCGAGGACGTGATCGAGCCCTACCTGATCCAGCAAGGCTACCTGCAGCGCACCCCCCGCGGCCGGGTGGCCACGCTTGCGGCCTGGCGCCACCTGGGGCTGCAGGTGCCGGCGCGCGTCAGCGGGCTCTTCGACGAGAGCTGAGCCAGAGCCGGTCGCGCCCGGCGCGCAGGACCGGGCCGAGCCTTCAGCGCGCCAGCCGGGGATTGAGCGTGTAGGTGCCGGAGAAGGTGGCGGAATCGAGCATCAGCCCGGCCAGCGCGGCGCGCACCTGCTCCCCCGTGAACGCGCCTTCCACTGGCAGGCGGGGCACCGACAGGGCATACAACGTGAACACGTAGTGGTGCACGAGGGAGTCGTTGAAGGGCGGGAAGGGGCCGTCGTAGCCGTAGTACTGGCCGGCCATCTGGGCATCTCCCGCAAACCAGGCGGTGTAATCGTTCACGCCATGGCGCGCACCGCGCAGCGTCTGCGGGCCGGGCTTGCCGCGCGGCGTGAAGCCGTGGCTGTACTCGCCCTCGGCGATCTCGCTGGGCACGGGCGGCAGATCCACCATCACCCAGTGGTGGAAGTCCACGCGCGGCAGGTCGGCCGGAACCTCGCGGTCAGGCTGGTTGACGTCGTCGGGCTTGCTGGGCACGTCGAAGTCGTGACAGATCAGCACGAGCGAGCGGCTGCCGGGGGGGAGTTCGGCCCAGGCCAGGTGCGGGTTGACGTTGTCGGAGAACTCCACCCCGCCGCCGGCAGCGATGCGCCCGGCGGCGTAGCGCGCCGGGATGCGGTCGCCATTGACCCAACTCGTGCTCGTCAGCTTCATCGTGTGCTCCCGCTGCAGTGGCCCGGGGCGTCACACACCCCACACCACCGGTTCGTCCTCGGCCTGCGCCCGCCGCAGCATCTCCACCATCGGCCACAGCCGCTGACGCAACGATACGCCGTCGCGGGCCGCGGTGTCGTGACTGCGGGATTCATCCGGCGCCGCCTCGGGCTGGCTGCTGCCTGCACCGCGCGCGGCGCGCACGGCGTCGTCGGCCTCGATGGCCGCCTTCAGGGCTGCGAGCGAGGCCGGGATGTCCGCAGCTTCGATGATGCCGCGTGGCGCAGGCTCGCGCCCGAGGGCGCGCAGCAGTGCATCGCCGTGCGGGCCGAGCATCAGCAGGTCGCCCGCGGCGCGGCTTTTGAAACGGTAGATCATGGCAGGCCGATCGGAGTGTTCGGCCGATTGTGCCAAGTGCAAGCAAGCTTGGGCTTGATCTGGCGCGGCCCCTGCGTGCATCAGCCTGGGCCGCTGCGCGCGGGCGGGGGTGCCCGGTAGGTGGCCGGCGTGCGCGCGAGCTTGATGGGCGACGCCACGCCGCGGTAGCTCTCCCCGATGGCCGCCACCATGCCACGGTGCCGTGTGTGCGCGTCGGCCAGGGCAGTGGCCACGCTGTGGATGGCCGCGCAGGGCACGCCGGCGCGCACGAGGCGATCGGCCAGCGGCTCGCAGTCGAAGCGCGCGAGGTGCTCCTCGAGCAGGGCCTTGAGCGCGACGCGGTGGGCCGAGCGCTGGGCGTTGCTTGCAAAGCGCGGGTCGCTGGCCAGGGCTTCGGCCCCGATCTCCCGGCACAGCGTGGCGAACTGGCGCTCGTTGCCCACGGCCAGGAAGATTGGCTCGGTGCCGGTGCGGAAGGTGTCGTAGGGGCAGATGTTCGGGTGCGCGTTGCCCGTGCGCTTCGGGATGCGGCCGTCGAGCAGGTGGTTGGCCGCGTGCGGATGCAGCAGCGACAGGCCCGCGTCGTAGAGCGCCACCTCGACGAACTGGCCGCGGCCACTGAGGCCGCGCTCGTGAAGCGCGAAGAGGATGCCGAGCGCCGCATTCAGGCCCGTGACCATGTCCACCACCGGCAGCCCCACGCGCAGCGGCTCGCCCCCGCGCTCGTCGGGCTCGCCGTTGACGCTCATGAGGCCAGCCAGCGCCTGGATCGCCGCGTCGTAGCCGGGCAGGCCGCCCAGCGGCCCGTCGGTGCCGAAGCCGGTGATGCGGCAGTGCACGAGTTGCGGGAAGCGCTCGGCGAGCGCCGGCGCGCCCAGCCCCCACTTCTCGAGCGTGCCGGCCTTGAAGTTCTCCACGAGCACGTCGGCGTCGGCCAGCAGCGCGAGCAGCGCCTCGCGCGCGGCGTCCTGGGTGAAATCCATCGTGCAGCCGCGCTTGTTGCGG
>CAILKA010000063.1 GCA_903834645.1 uncultured beta proteobacterium | reverse complement strand
TACACCATCGATATCGAACTCGACACCCGCGGCCTGAACTGCCCGCTGCCCATCCTCAAGGCCAAGAAGGCCCTGAGCACCATGGAAAGCGGCCAGCTCCTGAAGGTGCTCGCCACCGACCCCGGTTCGGTGCGTGACTTCCAGGCCTTTGCGCGGCAGACAGGCCATACGCTGGTCGAGCAGACCAGCGGCGAGCGCGAGTTCGTGCACGTTCTCAAGCGCCGCTGAGCGGCGCCCGCAGCCCGGCGCGCCAGCTACGACGAGAGCGTGCCCAGGAACTGCCGGAAGCCCGGCCCGATCGTCGGGTGCTGCAGTGCCAGCTCCACGTTGGCCTCCAGGAAGCCTTCCTTGCTGCCGCAGTCGTAGCGCTTGCCCGCGTAACGGTAGGCGAACACCTTCTCCCGGCGCAGCAGCGCCGCAATGCCGTCGGTGAGCTGGATCTCGCCACCCACGCCGCGCGGCTGGGTGGCGATCTCATGGAAGACGCCCGGCGTCAGGATGTAGCGCCCGGCCACCCCCAACCGCGACGGAGCCTGCTCGGGCGCCGGCTTTTCCACGATGCGCGATACATCGACCAGCCGGTCGTTGACCGGGGTGCCCGCCACGATGCCGTACCGCCGCGTGTGCTCCGCGGGCACTTCCTGCACCGCGAGGATCGAGGTGCGCCACTCGGAGAACTGCTGCACCATCTGGGCCATCACCGGGGGCTCGCCCACCATGAGGTCGTCGGCCAGCAGCACCGCGAAGGGCTCGTTGCCCACCAGGCGCTGGCCGCACAGCACCGCGTGGCCCAGGCCCAGGGCCTGCGCCTGGCGCACGTAGATGCACTCCATGTCATCGGGCTTGACGCTGCGCACGACATCGAGCAGCTCGCGCTTACCCGCCTGTTCGAGGGCTACCTCGAGCTCGAAAGTCATGTCAAAGTGGTCCTCGATGGGCCTCTTGTGCCGGCCCGTGACGAAGATCATCTCGCGCACACCCGCGGCGTAGGCTTCCTCGACGGCGTACTGGATCAGTGGCTTGTCGACGACCGGAAGCATCTCCTTGGGCTGGGCCTTGGTGGCTGGCAGGAAACGGGTGCCCAGACCGGCGACGGGAAAGATGGCTTTCTTGACTTGCATGTTCACTCGGAGAGGGCGTAGCGACGCTGGCGGCGATTCTTGCACGCCTGCCTGCGCGCGTCCGCCGCCGCGACACCGAGGTTGCGCGTGGACATCCTGATCATCGAGTCGATCGAGCCCGAGGTGCTCGACTGGCTGCGTACGCGCCACGAGGTGCGCCACGCGCCGGAGCTCGTCTGGGACGCCCGCGGGCTGCGCCTGGCCCTCGAGCTGACGCGCGCGGCGATCCTGCCCGCTTCGGTGGCCCTGGATGGACCGACGCTGCGTGCCGCGCCGCGCTTGAAGGCCGTCGGCCGGCTGTCCGCCGGGGTGGAGAGCATCGACCGCGATGCCTGCAGCGCCGCCGGCGTGGAGGTGGTGCGGGCCAACTCCGCCGTGGCAGCGGCCGAGGCCGAGTTCGCGCTGTGCGCGATGCTGCAGATGCTGCGCCGCGTGCCCATCCTGGCTGCAGAGGGGATGCTCGTGGGTCGCGAGCTGGGCGCCTGCACCGTGGGCCTGGTGGGCATGACGCCCGCTGCCAAGCCGCTGGCGGAGATGCTGACCGTTTTCGGGGCGCGGGTGATCGGCTACGACCCCGGCACGCACCCCTCCGATCCGCTGTGGACGCGCCACCGCGTGCTGCCGAGCCCGCTGCCCGAACTCATGGCCACCAGCGACGTGGTGTGCGTCATGCTGCCCTTCTATGCGCGCTACGAGGGCCTGATCGGTGAGCAGCTGCTGGGTTCGATCCGGCAGGACCAGGTGCTCGTGTGCCTGAGCCACTCCGCGCTGCTGGACGACGCCGCTCTCGCGCGCTCGCTGGCGGGCGGCCGCATGGCCGCGGCCTGGCTGGATACGGCCGAGCCGGGTCTGGTGGCCGTGGGCCGGCCGCTGTGCGGCATCGACACCCTGATGATCACCCCCCGCCTGGCCGGCACCACCCGGCAGTCGCGCGCCCGCGCTGCCTGGGTCGTGGCCCGTCGCATCGACGAGGTGCTGACGGGTGCGGCCGAGCGCTCGGGCTTCAGGTCGACGATGACAGGCGCTGCACCTGGTCGCGCAGCCGGTCCAGCGACTGCGTGAAGCCGGCCAGGCGCTCGCGCTCCTGGGCCACCACCGCAGCTGGCGCACGTTCCACGAAGCTCGCGCTGGCCAGCCGGGCCTGTGACTTTTCGGCCTCCGCCTGCAGCCGCACGATCTCGCGCGTGAGGCGCTCGCGTTCGGCCGCGACGTCCACCTCCACGTGCAGCGCTATGCGCAGCGCGCCCACCACCGAGACCGGCGCGCTGCGCGTGGCCGCAGCGAAGGCCGCTTCGTCGTCCACCAGCTTCACCTCCTGCAGCTTGCCCAGCGCCACGAGCAGCGCCTGGCCCTCGCGCAGAAAGCCCGCCTCGCCCAGCACGAGCAGCGGCACGCGCTGCGCCGGCG
>CAILKA010000062.1 GCA_903834645.1 uncultured beta proteobacterium | reverse complement strand
CTTTCGCGAGCTGCTCGGGCGGCACGCGGTGGACATCGTCCAGCCCGACCTGGGCTCCTGCGGCGGCATCACCGCGGCACGGCACATCACGGTCCTGGCACAGGCGCACGGCATCGAGGTCAATCCGCACGTGTGGGGCTCGGCCGTGGCGCAGGCGGCCTCGTTGCAGGTGATCGCGGCACTGCCCGTGACGCACCACTCGATCTTCGCCCGCGACCCGGTGCTGGAGTACGACCGGTCCTCGCACCCCTTCAGGCGTGACCTGGTGGCGCGGCCGATGGAGATGCAGGAGGGCTTTGTCGAGGTGCCCGATGGCCCAGGGCTGGGCATCGAGGTGCGGCGCGACACGCTGGCGCGCTTCAAGGTGAACTGAGCCGGTGGCCACAGGCGGCCGCGGCCGCCTGCCGCCTCAGGGCGCGGGCGCCCTGAACTCGAACCGAAGACCCGCCGCCTGGCGGCGCTGGAAGCCCTTCCAGAAGGTGTGGTCGGGCTTCAGCACGCCGTTGGACTCGGCCGACCACTTGCCGTCGCGCGCGTACTCCACGAGCTTCAGGTAGGCCTCCATCGCCGCGTCGTTGCGCAGGTGGCGGCCCAGGAAGGCGGTGGCGAAGTGCTGGGTGATGTTGTTCATGCGCACGCTGTCCCACACGGGGTCCATGTAGTGCATCGCTGCTGGCGTGGGCATGTGCGGAACGCGAGCCCAGGTCTCTGCCGGCGCGGGCATCGGTGCGCCAGCGTTGTGGTTGGCGTTCTCGAAGGTGAGCAGGTAGCGCGGGGCATTGACGCTGGCCTCGAAGAGGTTGCGTACGCCGGGTGCATAGCCGGATACGTCGTCGACGCTGCCGGCGATGTAGAGGATCGGCGTGCGGATCCCGGCCAGGCCGGCGGCATCCCAGAAGCCACCGTTCCATCCCCAAGGCGCGATGGCGATCGCGGCCTTGATGCGCGGGTCGAGTGAGGCAAGGTACTCGGGCGTGCCGGCCTGTCGGCGGGCCAGCACACCGTTGGGCGGCGCGATGGGCAGCCGCGTGGATGCGGCCGAGAACCCGCCGCCGACCGAGTTGACCACGCCGTAACCGCCCATCGAGTAGCCGATCAGCGCCGTCGTGCCGGCATTCACCATGCCCTTGAGCGCGCCGCCCGCGGCATCAAGCGCCACGCCGGCGTTCAGGCGCTCCATCTCGTTGAGCACGAAGAGCTGGTCCAGCGGCCGGTTCAGCAGCGTGCTGGCGAAGGCCGCCTGGTCGCTGTAGGTGCTGTCGGTGTGGTCGATGGAGGCCACGACGTAGCCCTTGCTCGCCAGGTTCTCGGCCAGCGGGCTCAGCAGGTAGCGGTTGCCCGGGTAGCCGTGGGAAATGATGACGAGCGGATACGGGCCCGCCTGCGTGGCCGGCGAGGCGTCGCGCAGCGCCTTGCCCCGGATCACCACGGTGAGCCGCGGGTCGCGCGTGACGGTGCGGTACTGGCCCGGCTCCAGGCCGTCGGCCGATCGCGCGGGCTGGGCCGGATGCGGCAGCGATGGGTACCAGACCTCCACGGTGAGGGGCCGGTCGTACACCGGGATCGGCTCACCGGCCTTGGCCTTGAGAATGTCCATCTGCCCGCGGTGCACCAGCTGCAGCGTGCGCACGCCGATGGGCGACGGGCCGTAGGCCGCCAGCTCCGGGGCGTCGGGCCGCACGGCATCGATGCGGTTGTCCGTGGCCTGGGCCGAGCCGCACAGGGCGAACCAGGCCAGGCCCAGCCGCAGGCTCGCGCGCAGGGGAAGCTTGAACATCAGGTTGTGCCCTCAGGTGATGGGAGCCGGGTTGAAGAGCGCGAGCGGGTTCTCGAGCTTCCAGTGCTCGGCCCAGGTGCGCCGGCCGCTGGCCACCTCCAGCAGCAGCTGGAAGAGCGCCCAG
>CAILKA010000061.1 GCA_903834645.1 uncultured beta proteobacterium | reverse complement strand
TGTGGCGCGTGACGCACTGGATGTCCGTGCCCCCGGTGCTGCGGCACACGCCGGATCGCATCTGCGCGGGTGTGACCTCGGCCACCTGCGTGGAGAAGAGGTGCACGGTCGGGTGCACGAGGGCCTGGCAGTCGAGCACCGCGCCGTAGAGCGGACCCTTGATGCCGTCCATGCTGCCGGACACGTCCACATACACGTGCACCCGTTCCTGGGCGGGCACGCGCTGCAGCGCGGGCACCTCTGCGCGATAGAGCAGCGGCGTCATGCCGAGCGCGCGGCAGGTGGCGGCGCGCCGGTCGGGCAGCGGGATGGGGGTCTCGACCGTGATCGGGGCCGGCACCCAGCGCCGCGCCCCGCGCGGCACGTGGCTGCCAGCGGCCACGCGCGAGATGAGTTCGCGCAGCAGCCGCCGGGCAATCGGCGGGCGCTGCACGCGCACGCGGGCCTCCCGCAGGAGGGCTTCCAGCGACACGCCGCGCACCGGATCGGGTGGCGCGGGCCAGTGGCGCACGATGTCGGCCACGCCTTGCGCGAAAGCCCCGCCACTGGCGCTGGCCAGGTCCGGGGGGCCATCGTGGTCGCCCAGCAGCGGCACGCCGGCCAGTGCTGCCTCGCGCCGCTGCAGGAAAGCACGCAGCACGTGGCGCACATCGTCGTAGCTCGCGCCCTCCGGGCTGTAGAGGCTCGCGTACACCTGCCGCGCCGGCCCCATCCCTTTGGGCTCGAGGGCCGGGGGCACGGGCACGACGCGGGCCCGGGGGTCCCAGCCCTCGGGCGGGCGCAGCAGGCACGCCGGGAACTCGTCTGCCGCGTAGAAGTCCCGGAACAAAGCTGTGTAGGCCGGCTGCGGAAACATGCGGCACAGCAGCGCGTTGATGATCGCGTCGAAGACGAAGTTGTCCGTGGGCGTGGGGCCCGCGAGGCGCCTCGTGTGGCCGAGCAGCACGTGGTGGATCTCGTGCAGCACGAGCATCATGAGCTTCTCGGGCGTGGCCGCGTGCTGCGCGACGAAGGCAGGGTTCACGAGCAGCCTCGGTTGCGCGTGGCACTCCACCGCGGCAGTGGGAATGGTGTCGGTCTCCACCACATCCACGAGGCGCAGCAGGCCGGCCAGCGCGTAGTGGCCGGCGGGCAAGCAGTCGAAGAGGCGGTCCTTGAGGGTCGTGAGGGTTGTGAGGGTCGTCGAAGACATGTCTTGCTCCTGAGGAGGTGTGAAGGGCGTGTGGCCGGCCAGGTGCGGCCTCATGCCGTGCGCCCGGGTGCCCTGGGCGTGCCGAGGCGCGAGAGCAATTCCTGCGGAATGCCCTGCGGGAACCACAGCGCCTGGCCCCAGCGCACGCCGCGCATGGGCGTGCTGCCGGGCTCGATGAGGGTGGGGGCGTGCAGCGGCGCGAGGTGCGGGCGCCTGTCGCGCAGCCAAAGGCTTCCCGTGCACTTGGCCAGAGCCACGAAGGCGGTGGGCACGTGGTCGAGCTCCACGCACAGGTCGCTGGGTTGCCCGGTGTAGCGGGAGCTGAAGCCCGCCAGCAGGCAAGGCGGCCAGGGGCTGCGCGCCGTCTCCTCCTCGATGAAGGCCAGGAGCCTGCGCTGGGCCTCGGGCTCGTCCAGGCCGTGGTCCGGCTCGACGAGCTCGAGCAGGGCATCCGCCGTGTTCCAGTCCCGCCGGTAGCGCGCATCGCGCTGGCCGATGGAGATGGTGAGCTGCAGCCAGGTGCCGCGCGGGCGGGGCGGCGTGGCCACGCCCGTACGCGCCCCCGACGCGGCTCCGCCGCTCAACCCATGGCCGATGCCGCGCCAGCTGATCGTGGCCCGGGGCGGGCCGCCGATGTTGTGCAGCAGGCCGGGCGAGGGCTCGGTGCGCTGGCACGCCGCGAAGGCCGTGGCCCTCTTGCTGCCGCTCCCGCCAGGGCGAGGGTCAGCGCGCCAGTC
>CAILKA010000060.1 GCA_903834645.1 uncultured beta proteobacterium | reverse complement strand
CACGCCCGGCCCCGGATGCACGCTGCCCCCCGCCAGGTAGAGGCCCGCTATGGGCGTGGCTGCGGCTGGGCGCTGGAAGAGCGCCATCCAGCCATGTGTGGCGGGCCCGTACAGCGCCCCGCCCGTGGCCGGGAACAGCCGATGAAAGTCCGCCGGCGTGCGGCGCACGATCGCCCCCTGCGCCGGGCGTGTCACCTCCAGCCCGCAGTCGCGCAGCAGGCTCCAGCATCGGTTCTCGCATGCCTCGGTCTCCGAATCGTCGAACTCATGTGTGTCCCCATCAGCCGGGGCGTTGACGAGCGCAAGAAGCCGCTCCGGGCCCGCTGGCGCCGCCTCGCCGTCGAGCCGGTCCTGGGCGCAGAGGTAGACGGTGCCTCGTCGCGGCAGCCGCCGATGCGCGAAGATGTCTTCGAACTCGCTTGCGTAGTCCTCGTCGAAGAAGACGTTGTGGTGTGCCAGCGAAAGGCCCGCCGTGCGCGCGTGCATGGCCCACGTGATGGCCGACAGCGACCGTGCACGGGCGGCCAGCGGGACGGGAGCCGCGCGCCGGGCGGGCGGCTCCAGCAGCCCCGCCAGCGCGCTGGCATCGCCATTGAAGACCACGGAGTCGACGCACAGAACCTCGCCTGTGGCCAGCCGCACGCCCTGCACGCGGTCACCCCGCAGCACGAGGCCTTCGGCGCGCGTGCCGTAGCGCAGTTGCACGCCGCGCTCACGCCCCAGCGTCTCGATCGATCGAGCGAGCGCCGCCATTCCCCCTTGCACGGCCCACACGCCCGCCTGCTCGACGTGCGCCACGAGCATCAGCGTGGCGGGTGCGAGCCCGGGCGAGGCCCCGCAGTAGGTCGCGTAGCGACCGAAAAGCTGGCGCAGCCGCTCGTCGTTGAAGCGCCGTGCGAGCGCGCGCGAGAGCGATGCAAAAGGCCCCAGGCCCGACAACGTGGCCAAGCCGCCCGGGCCCAGGTCGGCCACCATCTGCATCAGGCTCGGGCGTGCCGAGCGGATGTGAGGCCCTTCCAGGCGCTGGTAGACACGTTCGGCCTCTGCGCAAAAGGCGAGATAGCGGCGACCCTCTGCAGGACAGGAGAAGGCAGAGATGGCGTCGGCGCTGGCCATTCGATCGGCCAGGAGGTCGAGACGTGCGCCGTCGCGCCGCCAGGCGTGGCGCGCCAGCACCTGCAGCGGCGCCAGGGCAGGCAGGGCTGCAGCGGTGGAGCTGCCCACCTCGTCGAGCAGTTCGTCGAAGACCCAACGCATCGTGAAGACAGTGGGCCCGGCATCGACCTCCACGCCGCCCTCCAGGCGAACGGGACGCATCTTGCCGCCGGGGCCATCGGCGGCCTCCAGCAGCGTCACGCGCAGGCCACGCGAGGCGAGCAGCAGTGCGGCCACGAGCCCGCCGATGCCCGCGCCGATCACGGCCACGTGGTGATCAGTGGGGCAGGAGTTGCTCATCGATGCCCACCCCGTGCCAGGCTCCGCACAGCGACAGCGGCCGGAAGCGCGCGAACATCCACTCGCTGAAGAATCCACGCTGCCAGGAGGCCTGGATCGCGCGCTGGTGCGAGCCGTGGCGCGCATAGGCGTCCATGGCCTCGACGCTCTCCCACAGGCTGAACGTGGCCTGCCGCAGCAAGGGCGCTTCGCCCAGGCCGACGGCGAGCAGACAGCCCGGCGAGGAGGCAAGCTCGGCCTCGGTGGCCGGGGAATGGCGCCAGAAGGACCATGCGCGCGTGGGCCGGATGGCTGCCCGCGTCAGGACAGCCACCGGTCCAGCTGACGGCGTCGAGGCGCAAGCCGACAGTCGGTGGCCGGCCCAGCTGCCGCGGGCCGACGTCGCTTGCAGCACGACACTGAAGTGCTCAAGTGCGCGGGCGCGGTAGGCCTGCGCAGCCGGGGCGCTGTCGACAAAGGCCTGGGCCTGCTCGGCCGTGTCGAAGAAGGCGAACACGCCCTGGCAGTCCAGCCCGGGCTTCAGGCCGAAGCCGCCGTGCTGGCCGCTGCCCAGCACGCGCGCGAAGCGCAGGCCTGGTGCCTGGCCCAGGCCGCGCGGGCCCCGGGCCAGCCGCCACAACGCCCACGGCACGCAGGAGGGGCGCAGACGGAACATCAGGAGCACCGCGACGCCCGGGTCTGGGGCCCCGAGCGTGGACACGGCGGCTAGTTCTTTCCTGGCTTGCCGGCTGCCGCGATCTTCGTGGCGGGCGCCTTGGCGTCGGCCGCAGCGGCTGCGCTGGCGGCGTCAGCGGGTGCGGCAGCGTGCAGGCCGGTGTAGAGCTTGGCTTGCTGCAGGCCGCCCAGCGGCTTGTTCTGGCCCTGGTGGCACGTCGCACAGGACACCTTGGCCACATCACCGGCGGGACCGAGCCGGTTGGCCGGGAAGGCAGAGGTGAGCGGCACGATGTAGTCGTGGTTGAGTTCTCGTGCCATGCGGATGCCGTGCCAGGCTGTCACGCGCTTGGGGATCCACTGCGAGAAGGCCTGCGAGTTGTGGCAGAAGGTGCAGTTCACGCCCAGCCCCTCGCTCATGTGCATCATGAGCGCGTAGGACTGCTCGGCCGTCTGGATCGGTGCGCGCGGCTGATCCTTCTGGGGCAGGGCGCCAGGGCTGTAGACCCGGATCTCTTCCTTGCCAAGCAGGTAGGGCGAGTAGGGGTCGTAGGGCAGGGAGGTCAGAGCCACGGCGCCCACGGCCTTGTTCTGGCCGAAGTCGTTGCCGATGAACGTGTTGGTGTTCATCTTCGGCGTGGCAGCCTTGAACCACACCTTCTCCGGCACGGGCTTGCCGCGGTGGCAGGTGTAGCAGGTCACGCCCGTCTCGGCCACGTGGGCCTTCCAGCCGCCGTTGACCTTCTGCGTCATCTCCAGCATGCGACGCGCGACGATCTTCGTGTACTTGGAATCCTCCGCCAGGTTGGCCGGGTTGTGGCAGTAGGCGCAGCCTTCTTCGGGCGAGACCCACTGCGTGATGGCATTCATGTGGCGCACGAAGTCTGCCACCCCGAGGTCGCCGAGCACCTTGACGTTCTGGTAGATGTCCTTGGCGCGCGGGCCGGGGGCATCGGGCGGAGCCGGGATATCCACCGGCGCTTCCGGCCGGGCGGCTTGCTGCGCCGCCGCGATGCGCGGGTTGACGGTGCTCTGCATGGCTGTGCCGCGGTAGCCCTGCTGCGTGGTGGTCACGGGCGGGCGCTCGCAACCAGCCAGCAGCAGCGTGGCCGCCACGCCCAGGGCGAGGATCGCGCGGAAGGAAGCGGGGCGGCTCATGGCTTGACTCCCTGCAGGGTGGCCGGATCGATCGCGGTGCCGAGCACGGCGGGGTAGGACGGGGCCACGCCATGCTTGACGGCCCACAGGTACCAGTTGTCCACCACAGTGCCAGTCAGCAGGATGCCGATGCCGCCCGCCAGCGGGCACAGCACCGCGAACCACCAGGCCCAGCGGTGGATCGACTCCATCGTCGCGTTCCAGCCCATGGTCCAGCGCCAGAACAGCGCGGCGCGCTCGCTGGCGGTGCCGCGGTCGATGATCTGGTCGATCTCCCGGTCGCCGCCGTAGCGCGTGACAGCCAGGATCGTGGCACCGTGCATCGCGAACAGCAGCGTCGAGCCGTACAGGAAGACAATCGACAGCGCGTGGAAGGGGTTGTAGAAGAGGTTGCCGTAGCGCAGCGAGAAGGCTGCGGTCCAATCCAGGTGCGGGAAGATGCCGTAGGGCACGCCCTCGCTCCAGCTGCCCATCAGGATCGGGCGGAAGAGGCCGAGCACCAGGAACAGCCATATCGCCGCGGCGAAGGCCCAGGCGATGTGCGTGCCCATGCCGAGCTCGCGCGCCCGCCGGTAGGTACGCATCCACCAGGTGAGCACCGACACGAGCAGCAAGCCCGAGGCGATCATCCACCAGCCACCTTCGTTCATGGGCGGGAAGTGCAGCCCGTACTTCGGCGACGGCGGCTCGAGCGCGAGCCACGGCAGCT
Source organism: uncultured beta proteobacterium (assembly GCA_903834645.1). Classification (GTDB taxonomy): domain Bacteria; phylum Pseudomonadota; class Gammaproteobacteria; order Burkholderiales; family Burkholderiaceae_C; genus Rubrivivax. The sequence continues at coordinate 477 of CAILKA010000060.1, read as the reverse complement.
GCCGGATGAACTCGATCGGATCCCAGCCCACCGAGGCGAGCATGTAGAAGCCCATGATGTTGATCGAGATCGTCCCGCAGACGACCGAGATCAGGCCCCAGGTGCCGAGGTAGAAGGGGCCGATCTGCGCGTTGCCCAGCCGCCCGGCCAGGTGCAGCAGGAAGGGCTCGATGTCACGTGCGCTGTTCTGGGGGCCGAGCTCCACGCCGTGGTGCGTCGGGCCCACCGGTTGCACGCGGGTGAACAGGTTCTGGTATTGCATGGGCGTCCTCTATACGCGTCTGCGTGGTGCGTCACTTCCAGATCGGCAGCTGCAGCCACCAGTTCCACCACTCCGGCCATCCGCGTGTCCAGAAGGGGCCGCTGAGCACGATGCACAGCGCGCTGAAGAAACCCGCGGCGAGCGCCAGGAACAGACCCAGGCGGTGGATGCCGAGCGTGCCCACCGAGTAGCCGATGAGGTCACGGAAGAAGGTG
>CAILKA010000059.1 GCA_903834645.1 uncultured beta proteobacterium | reverse complement strand
GCGCGCCCGCACATGCCGTAGTTGCCCGCGCCGAAGCTGCCGCCGATGATGACCGTGAACTTGGGCACCGTGGCGCTGGCCACCGCCGTGACCATCTTCGCGCCGTGCTTGGCGATGCCCTCGCTCTCGTACTTGCGCCCGACCATGAAGCCGGTGATGTTCTGCAAAAACACCAGCGGTATCTTGCGCTGGCAGCACAGCTCGATGAAGTGCGCACCCTTGAGCGCCGACTCGCTGAAGAGCACGCCGTTGTTGGCCACGATGCCCACGGGCATGCCCTCGATGTGGGCAAAGCCCGTGACGAGGGTGCTGCCGTAGCGCGCCTTGAACTCGTCGAAGTCGCTGCCGTCGACGATGCGCGCGATGATCTCGCGCACGTCGTAGGGCTTGCGCGCGTCGGTGGGGATGATGCCGTAGAGGTCGCTCGCGTCGAAGAGCGGTGCGCGCGGAGGCTGCAGCAGCAGCTGCGGGTCCTTCTTCCAGTTCAGGTTGGCCACCACCGCGCGCGCGATCTGCAGTGCGTGCAGGTCGTTCTCCGCCAGGTGGTCGGCCACGCCTGAGAGGCGCGTGTGCACGTCCCCGCCGCCGAGGTCTTCGGCGCTCACCACCTCGCCGATGGCGGCTTTCACCAGAGGCGGGCCGCCCAGGAAGATCGTGCCCTGGTTGCGCACGATGATGGTCTCGTCGCTCATGGCCGGCACATAGGCGCCGCCGGCCGTGCACGAGCCCATCACCACCGCGATCTGCGGGATGCCCTGCGCGCTCATGTTGGCCTGGTTGTAGAAGATGCGCCCGAAGTGCTCGCGGTCGGGAAACACCTCGTCCTGGTTGGGCAGGTTCGCCCCGCCCGAGTCGACGAGGTAGATGCACGGCAGCCGGTTCTGCTGCGCGATCTCCTGCGCCCGCAGGTGCTTTTTCACCGTCATCGGGTAATAGGTGCCGCCCTTGACGGTGGCGTCGTTGCACACCACCACGCACTCGACGCCGCTCACGCGCCCGATGCCCGCCACCATCCCCGCGCAGGGCGCGGCATCGCTGCCGTCACGCTCCGGGTACATGCGGTAGGCCGCCAGCGCCCCGATCTCCAGGAAGGGCGTGTCCGGGTCGAGGAGCATCTCCACGCGTTCGCGCGGCAGCAGCTTGCCGCGCGAAACGTGGCGCTGGCGTGACTGCTCGCCCCCGCCCTCGGCGACACGCGCGAGCGTGTCTTTCAGGTTCTCGACCTGCGCACGCATCCAGGCGGCGTTGGCCTTGAATTCCTCGCCGCGCGGGTTGAGCTTGGACGTGAGGGTCGGCATCGCGGGTCTCCTGCACCCGATTCTAGGCGCCCACCCAGGCACCAGGGCTTCGGCTGGCGCGCCCTCAGGGCCGCCAAAACTGGCGCGTGAACAGCACCAGCAGCGACAGCAGTTCGAGCCGCCCGAGCAGCATGGCAAAGGTGCACACCCAGGTCTGGAAGTGGGTGAGGCCCGCGTAGTTGACGGCCGGCCCGACGTCACCGAGCCCCGGGCCGATGTTGTTCACGCAGGCCACGACCGCCGTGAAGGCGGTGATGGGCTCCATCCCGCTGAACAGCAGCACCATCGTCAGCACGACGATGGTGACGCCATAGGTGATCATGAAGGCGAGCACGGCCTGGATCGTGGCGTCCGGAATCGCACGCCCGCCGAGCACCACCGGGTTGACGGCACGCGGGTGCAGGATGCGTGCCATCTCGCGCCGCGCCTGCGCCAGCAGGATCAGCAGCCGCACCATCTTGATGCCTCCGCCGGTGGAGCCGGCGCAGGTGGCCAG
>CAILKA010000058.1 GCA_903834645.1 uncultured beta proteobacterium | reverse complement strand
CCCGTCGAGCTCGTCGCCCAGCAGCTGGTAGGTCGGGCAGGTGGCGGTGCAAAAGCCGCAGTGCACGCACTTGCGCAGGATGGCCTCGGCCTGGCGGCCCTCGGGTGTGTCCTGGAACTCGGGAGCCAGCGTGGTCTGCATCGTCCGGGCGGTGTCGTGTAGGGGCGGGGCGCGTACGTGCGTGCGTGCCTACAGGCCGCGCACGAGTCGGCCGCGGTTGAAGAGCTGCTTCGGGTCGAAGGCCTGCTTGAGCTCGCGGTGGATGCGCGCCAGGGGCGGCGCGAGCTCGTCGAATGCGCCGCAGTCCTTGTCGCCGCGCCACACGGTGGCATGGCCGCCGGCTGCGCGTGCGGCCGCACGCACCGCCTGGGCCGGCGCATCGGTGAGCAGCCAGCGCTGGGCGCCGCCCCACTCGATGAGCGTCGAGCCCGCCAGGCCCAGCGGCGCGCAGGTGGAGGGCACGCCCAGGCGCCACAGCCGGCTGCCCTGGGCCACTGCCTGCACCGCGGCGGTGTAGTACTCGTCGGTGTGGTCACGCAGGCCCGTCCAGAAGTGCTCGGCCAGTGCGGGCTCCACTTCCTCGCCGCCCATGCGTTCGTGCGCGGCGGCGACCGCCGCCTGCGCGCCGGCCAGCCGCAGCACGAGCGTGCCCTGCCACCAGGCGCTGGCCTGCAGCGGCAGCGGCTGCCCGCCCCACGCATTGAGCCGCAGCAGGGCCTGCTCCTCGTCGAGCTCGAAGCGCAGCGTGCGCCGCGCCACCGGTTGGGGCAGCACCTTGAGCGACACCTCGCAGATCACGCCGAACATCCCCAGCGATCCCGCCAGCAGCCGCGAGACGTCGTAGCCCGCGACGTTCTTCATCACCTGGCCGCCAAAGCTGAGCAGCTCGGCACGGCCGTTGAGCAAGGTGGCGCCCAGCACGTAGTCGCGCACGCTGCCCGCGCTCGCGCGGGCCGGCCCCGAGAGCCCAGCCGCGACCATGCCGCCCACCGTGCCCCCGGGGGCGAAGTGGGGTGGCTCGAAGGGCAGCCACTGGCCGGCGTGGGCGAGCTCGGCCTCGAGCTCGGCCAACGGCGTGCCAGCGCGCACGGTGACGACGAGCTCGCTGGGCTCATAGGCGCTGATGCCACGCAGGCTGGCCACCTCGAGCGGTTCCTCGTCGAGGCCAGCGGGCGCGTCTTCGCCGTAGAAGACCTTGGTGCCGCCGCCGCAGATGCGCAGGTGGCGGCCATCGGCCGCTGCCGCGCGCACCTGCTCCACGAGCGCATCCAGCACCGGCTCGGCCGCAACGGGCCTGGCGGCGACCTCGGACGCGCCGGCCACCGCCTGCACCTCGTCGGCGACGGGGCCATCCTCCATCAGAAGCGCTCCAGCTGCGGGAACGGCAGCAGCCCCTTGCGCACGTGCATCTTTCCGTACTCGGCGCAACGCTGCAGCGTGGGGATCACCTTGCCCGGGTTGAGCAGGCCCTCGGGGTCGAAGGCGCGCTTGAGCGCGAGCATCTGCTCGCGCTCGCCGGGCGTGAACTGCACGCACATCGAGTTGAGCTTCTCCACGCCCACGCCGTGCTCGCCGGTGACGGTGCCGCCCAGGCGCACGCTGGTCTCCAGGATGTCGGCGCCGAAGCGCTCGCAGCGCGCGAGCTGGTCGGGGTCGTTGGCGTCATAGAGGATGAGCGGATGCAGGTTGCCGTCGCCCGCGTGGAACACGTTGGCGCAGCGCAGCCCGTAGGTCTGCTCCATCTGCGCGATGGCCAGCAGGATGTCGGCCAGCCGCTTGCGCGGGATGGTGGAGTCCATGCACATGTAGTCGGGGCTCAGGCGGCCGGAGGCCGGGAACGCGTTCTTGCGCCCGCTCCAGAACTTCAGGCGCTGCGCCTCGTCGCGGCTGACCTCGATGCGCGTGGCGCCGGCCTCGCGCAGCACCTGCTCCATGCGCGCGATCTCCTCGGCCACCTCCTCGGGTGTGCCGTCGCTCTCGCACAGCAGGATCGCAGCGGCCGAGAGGTCGTAGCCGGCGTGCACGAAGTCTTCCACCGCCGCCGTCATGGGCTTGTCCATCATCTCCAGGCCCGCGGGGATGATGCCCGCGGCGATCACCGCGGCCACGGCCTCGCCGGCGCGGCGCACGTCGTCGAAGCTGGCCATCACGCAGCGCGCAAGCTGGGGCTTGGGCACGAGCCGCACGGTCACCTCGGTGGTGACGGCGAGCATGCCCTCGCTGCCCACGATCACCGACAGCAGGTCCAGCCCAGGCGCGTCGAGCGCCAGCGAGCCGAACTCCACCGGCTCGCCCTCGGCCGTGTAGCCGCGCACGCGCAGCACGTTGTGCAGCGTCAGGCCGTACTTCAGGCAGTGCACGCCGCCGGAGTTCTCGGCCACGTTGCCACCGATCGTGCAGGCGATCTGGCTGCTCGGGTCGGGCGCGTAGTACAGCCCGTGCGGTGCGGCGGCCTCGCTGATGGCCAGGTTCCTCACCCCGCACTGCACGACAGCGGTGCGGCTGGCGGGGTCGATGCGCAGGATCTTGTTGAACTTGGCCAGCGACAGCGTCACGCCCTGCGCATGCGGCAGCGCGCCGCCGGACAACCCCGTGCCGGCGCCGCGCGCCACCACCGGCACGCGCAGCGCGTGGCAGGCCTGGAGCACGCTCGCCACCTGGGCCTCGGTCTCGGGCAGCGCCACCACGAGCGGACGCTCGCGGTAGGCCGTCAGGCCGTCGCACTCATAGGGCGTGGTGTCCTCGGGCTGCCACAGCAGCGCGTGCGCGGGCAGCACGGCCGCCAGGGCCGACACGACCTCGCGCTGGCGGGCCGAGCGGTCGTGGGCGAGGGCGGGCACAGGGGCGTTCATGGGCTGCGCACTGTAGCGCCCCGCCGCCCGGGCTGCGCGCGCCGGGGCGTCTGCCCTGGGGTCATGTCTGCTTTGAGCGCGGCGCACGGGTGGGCGTGCGCGCTGTCGAGCGAGCCTTGCGCGGGGTTGACGGCGACTTCCGGGCAGTGGCCACCGAGCCTTTCGCGGCGCGCGTGGCGGCCTCGGCGAACTGGCCGGCGGCGCTGCGTGCGGCTTCCACCGGCCCATCCTTCATGGCCTGGGCGGCCAGTTGCGTGAACTGCTGCGTGATGGCACCCCACCACTGCATCGGGTCGACGATCGGTGCCGCGGCGGGTGTGCCTGCAGTCGCGCCCGCGGCCGACCTGTCGCCGGGCGCGGTGTCGGCCTGCGTGGGTTCGCGCTCCGGCGCGCGAGCCTGGAGGGCCTGGCCGAGGTCGGCCACCGGCACGTTCATCGACTTGAGCGTGGCCAGCGTCATGCGCTGCACCTCCAGGGCCTGCACGGTGGCGCCCAGCATGCGCGCGTTCTGCTCGAGCCACATCTGCACGGTCTTGAGCTGCTCGATGCGCTGGCCGAGCTCCTCCGGGTCGAGTGTCGGCGCCACCCACTTGCCCATGTCCGGGAGCACGTGGCCGGCACTGCGCAGCAAGCCTTGCAGGAAGTCGAAGCCCGGCACGAACTTCGAGAATTCGGGGGTGCTGGCCATGTCGGGGGTCTCCTGTGCGCGGGTGGGTGTGCGCGGCATTGTCGCGGCGCGGCGCCACGACGCAAGCCCCCAGGTGTACCGGGCTGGCCCGAACCCGCCCATCGGGTGCCGGGTGCCGGGTGCCTTGCGCCAGTCGCCAGGCGCCAGCGTACGCGCCCCGCTCAGGGCAAGAGCGCGATGCGCTCCACCGTGAAGCCGCGTTGCGCGAGCAGCTCCGGCAGGGCCCGGTAGCCCGTCATGTGCAGCGCTCCCACGGCCGCGAAGACGCGACGCCCGCTGCTGTGCAGCGCGTCAATGCGGCGCGCGAGCCCCGGGTTGCGGTCGTCGTTCACCCGCTTCAGGAAGTCGCGATCCTGAGGTGTGAGCACGCACTCACACCATTTTTCGTATTGCTCGAGCTCGTTCAGGCGACCGCCTGCCCAGGCGTCGGCCAGGCGGGCGATCGCGCGCCGCGCGGCCCCGCTCTCGAGCTGCTGCAGCGTGCGCTCGAGCATCTCGCGCGCGCGCAGCTCCTCGCGCGGGATGAGCGCAGCGAGCTGTTGCTGCACCGTCTCCAGCGACACGATGCGCGCGCCAGCGGCCCGCGCCGCCTCGCCGAGCACGATCTCCTGCGCGAAGCTGGGCTCCAGGCCGTCGCGCCGGCCGGCCAGCACCGTGAGCGTGATGGCCTGCATGAGCGGGTGCTGCTGGTCGAGCAGGCCCTCGGGCAGGCAGGCCACGGCAGCCTGGCGGGCCAGGCGGCGCTGCACCGTGTGAGGCAGCAGCAGCGCGTCGGGCTGCGCGGCGATGCTGCCGCGCATCGCCTGCGCCACCGCGGGATCGGTGAGGTCGAGCTCGACGGCCAGCGTGTCACTGGCCTGCAGCGCCGCACGCACGGTCGGACCGGGAAAGACCCACTCCAGCCGGCCCAGGTGGATCGTGCCGTAGAGGTACGAGCTTGCACCGTCGCGGGTGATGCGCCACAGGAAGCCGCGGTCCTTCGCGGCGGCTTGCGACGCTTCGAGCTGCTGCGGTGTGGGGGAGCCGGGCGGGGGGGGCGGGCAGTCGGTGGAAGCAAGCGCGGCGGGGCCCTGCAGCATGGCCAGCATCAGCGCCGCGGCCCGTGCCCAGGCTGCCCGCCGACTCGATGCGCCCGCGCCCGCGCGCGCGGCCCGGGGAGTTGCGCGCCAGAAGCTTTGCCAGGCCCGGCGCCCGCGCGGCTGCCAGAGCTTCATGCCCGCGTGGCCGGCTCGCCGGCAAGGGCGACGCGCTGGGCAAGCGCGCCGAACACGCTCAGGCCGTCCGGACCGGTGGCCTCGCTGTGGGCGAGGTCGCCGTCGTGCCAGGCCTGTGCGCCGGGCCCGGAGGCCGGGTCGATGACGGGCGCGGTCGTCGGGTGCGGCCCGGTCGGTTCGGCGCAAGGCCCGACGATCGATCCTGCGCGCACGCTGCGCACCCGCGAAAGCGCGGCCAGCAGCGCTGCGAAGTCCGGGCTCGGCTGCCCGAAGTGCGCTGGACTCACCTCGCCGGCCAGGCCGGTTGCCCCGGCCTCACGGCGTGTGCGCACGTCCAGCAGCACGCGGCCCTCGCGCCACGCCTCACCCAGCTCGTCGGGCGTGACGGCCAGCGGGGCGAAGGCGCCGGACGGCTGGACGCCGCCGGGCAGGCTCCAGACATG
>CAILKA010000057.1 GCA_903834645.1 uncultured beta proteobacterium | reverse complement strand
TGGTTGAACACGGCGATGCGGTCGCCCAGCGTCATGGCCTCCACCTGGTCATGCGTGACGTAGACCATCGTGGTCTTGAGCGTCCGGTGCAGGCGTGAGAGCTCCAGGCGCATGCTGGTGCGCAGCGCGGCATCCAGGTTGGACAGCGGCTCGTCGAACAGGAACACCGTGGGCTGGCGCACGATGGCGCGTCCGATGGCCACACGCTGGCGCTGCCCGCCCGAGAGCTCCCGGGGATGGCGCTCCAGCAGCTCGGTGATCTGCAGCGCCTGTGCGGCCTGCCTGACGCGCTGCTCGCGTTCGGCCCGGTTCGTCCCCGCCATCTTGAGCGCGAAGCCCATGTTCTGCGCCACCGTCATGTGGGGGTACAGCGCGTAGCTCTGGAACACCATGGCCGCCCCGCGCTCGGCCGGGTGCACCTCGTTCATCCGCCGGCCATCGATGAGCAGCTCGCCCTCGCTGATGCTCTCCAGGCCGGCGATCATGCGCAGGGTGGTCGACTTGCCGCAGCCGGAGGGGCCGACCAGCACGAGGAACTCGCCGTCCCGGATATCCAGGTCGAGACCGGAGATGACCTCCTGGTCGCCGAACCGCTTGCGTACCCCTCGCAGGCTGACCAGCCCCATCTCAGGCTCCGGCACCCACGGGTTGCGGGCCGCGGCACGCCCGGAGGAAGTCGCGGTACCAGAGCGCGCTGTCCTTGAGGGTGCGTGTCTGGGTGGCGTAATCCACGTGCACGATGCCGAAGCGCTTGGTGTAGCCGCTGGACCACTCGAAGTTGTCCATCAGGCTCCACACCATGTAGCCGCGCATCGGCACGCCCTGGTCGCGCGCGTCGGCGACGGCGGCGATGTGCGTGCGCAGGTAGTCGACGCGGTCGGCATCCTGCACGCGGCCGTCGCTCAGCGGGTCCTTGAAGGCCCCGCCGTTTTCCGTGATCAGCACATCGGGCAGCTGGTAGTCCCGGTGCAGCAGCAGCAGCAGGTCGGTCAGCCCGCGGGCATAGACCTCCCAGCCCATTTCCGTGAGCGGCAGGCCGCTGGTCTTGTTGTCGAAGGGCTCGCCGGCGCTGATGACCTGCCGGGTGTAGTAGTTCACGCCCAGGTAGTCGATGGGGGCGGCGATGTGTGCCATGTCCCCGGGATGGATGACCGGCGCGTCGGCGCCGAGCTCGGCCATCACCTCCTGCGGGTACGCCCCGAGGAACAGCGGGTCGGTGTACCAGCGCCGGCCGGCGGCATCGGCCTTCAGCGCGGCGGCGTGGTCCTGCGGCGAGTCGGTGGCCGGCACCATCGGGGAGAGGTTCAGCACGATGCCCAGCTGCGAGCGGCATCCATCGGCCCGCAGGGCCTGCACCGCCATCCCGTGGCTGACCAGCAGGTGGTGCGCCACCTGCAGCGCCGTCTTGCGGCTCTTGAGGCCAGGCGCGAAGTTGCCTTGCTCATGCCCCAGCACCGCGATCACCCAAGGCTCGTTGTGGGTGGTGATCGCAGCGACGCGATCGCCCAGGCGGCGATTCATGGCGAGCGCGTAGTCGACGAAGCGCGACATCGTGTCGCGTTCGGTCCAGCCCCCTCGGTCCTGCAGGGCCTGCGGGAGGTCCCAGTGGTTCAGGGTCAGGTGGGCCTGGATGCCACGCCGGGCCAGACCGTCGACGAGGCGCTCGTAGAAGTCCAGGCCCTTGGCGTTCCAGGTGCCCGCTCCCTTGGGTTGCACGCGCGGCCACGACACCGAGAACCGGTAGGCCGTGACGCCCAGCGAGGCGATCAGGTCGAGGTCGCTGTCCAGGCGGTGGTAGTGGTCGCAGGCCACGTCACCATTGCTCGCATCCAGGATGGCGTCAGGCGCCTGGCAGAAGCGATCCCAGATGGACTCGCCCTTGCCATCCTCGCGTGCGGCCCCCTCGATCTGGAAGGAACTGGTGGCCACGCCCCAGATGAAGTCGGCGGGGAATCGGTGGGCGAGCGTTTCGGGCAAGGGCATGGTGGCTCGGGCAGTTGAAGGCTTCACTTGATGGCGCCTGTGGTCAGGCCGGCGATGAGCTGGCGCGACGACACGAGGAAGAGGATGAGCAGCGGAATCGTGGCGATGGCCGATCCGGCCATCAGCGCGCCCCACTCGGTGTTGACCGGGCTTTGCAGGCTGCGCAGTGCCAGGGGCAGGGTGTAGTTCTCGGCACTGCGCATCACGATCAGCGGCCCGATGAAGTTGTTCCACGAGCCGATGAAGGTGATCAGGCCGAGCGTGCCCAGGGCCGGCTTGAGCAGCGGCAGCACGATGCGCCAGTAGATCGCGAACTCGCCGCAGCCGTCCATCCGGGCGGCCTCGATCAGCTCGCGCGGAATGGCGCTGGTGGCGAACTGGCGCACGAGGACGATGCCGAAGGCACTGGCTGCCCCCGGGATGTACAGCCCTCGGTGCTCGTCGATCCAGCCCAGCGCATCCATGATCAGGAAGGTGGGGATCATGTTCATGAACGATGGCAGCAGCATCGTGGCCATCACGAGCGTGAACAGCACCTTCTTGAACCGGAACTCCATCAGTGCGAAGGCATAGCCCGCCATCGAGCAGAACAGCAGCGTGAGCGCCGTGGAGGCCAGCGCCACATAGACGCTCCAGCCGAGGTTGCGCCAGAAGGGTAGGCGGGTCGTGAGGATGCCCAGGTTGTCCAGCAAGTCGCCGCCGAACCACAGGGGCGGGGGCATGTTGAAGATCGCCGTTCGTGAGTGCGTGGCGAAGACGAACATGAAGAAAAAGGGCGCCAGCATGATGAGGGCGCCAGCCAGCACCAGGAGCCGGGCGGCCCAGGGAGCCATTGCGCGCGCGGCGGGCACAGCGGTGGCGACCATCTCAGGCACCCGTGCCCCGGCCGCGGAAGGCCCGGTTCGTCAGCCAGGTAAGCACAGCCACCACGGCGAACAGCAGCCACGACATGGCGCTGGCGCCGCCGAAGTCGTTGAAGTCGAAGGCCATGCGGTAGAGGTAGACGGCGGAGGTCAGGCCGGACTGGTCGATGCCGCCGCGCCCGCCGGTCAGGATGAAGGGCTCCTCGAAGAGCTGCAGCCCGCCGATCACGCTGAGCGTCACGCCGAAGAAGATCATGGGCTTCAGGTTGGGCAGCGTGATGAACCAGAACTGCTGCCAGCGGCCGGCTCCATCCATCGTGGCCGCCTCGTACAGGTCCTTGGGGATGGTCTGCAGCGCGGCCAGGTAGAGCACCACGTTGAAGCCCAGGTAGCGCCAGAACACGACCAGGGCGATGGCCGGCTTGACGTTCTCGGCACGGCCCAGCCAGTCCACGTGTTCGATCCCGAAGAGCTGGTGCAGCGCCGCGTTGACGAGGCCGAAGTCCTTCGAGAACAGCGAGCTGAACATGATGGCGATGGCCACCGTCGAGGTGATGTAGGGCAGGAAGTAGGCACCCACCACGCCGTCGCGCAGGCTCTTGAAGGACTGGTGGATGAAGACTGCCAGCGGTATCGCCACCAGGTGCTGGGGCACCCCCGAAGCCGTCGCCAGCCAGAGCGTGTTCTTCAGCGACTTCCAGAACCACTCGTCCTGCCAGGCGAAGCTGAAGTTCTCCAGCCCCACGAAGCTCATCGAGCCCAGCCCGCTGGTGGGCTCCCAGGACTGGAAGGCCAGGTACAGGGAGAAGAGCAAGGGGAAGACCCCGAACACCGCGAACAGGATCAGGAAGGGACTGATGAAGACATAGGGCGCCCAGCGCGGCGACAGCCGGGGAAGGCGGTGCGGCAGCGTCTTCATCGGTGCGCCCTGCGCTCCAGCAGGCGCCGAGCATCGGCCAGCGCCCGGCCAATGTCCTTGCCCTGCTCCAGCACGTTGTCGAGCTCGGTGCCGATCACCTCGTCGGCGAAATTGGTCTGCTTGTGCACCTGGGTGGCCGTGATGCGCCGGGCCGCCTCGCGCCACACCACTCTCGCGGGCTGGCCGCCCAGGAAGGCCACGGGCTGCTCGAAGAAAGGATCCTGGTGGGTCTCGACGAGCGCCGGAAAGGCGTCTTGCGACTTGAAGGCCTCGAGCTGCAAGGCCGGGGTCAGGGTGAGCATCTGGATGAGCTCCCAGCCCAGCGCCTTGCGTCCGGGGTCTGCCCGGCGAGGCATGGCGTAAAAGCTCCCCCCATAGCCGACGAAGGTCTGTTCCGGAAGCTGCGCCACGCGCCACAGCCCCTTGGTGCCGGGCGCGACCCAGTTGGCCAGCTGCCCCACCATCCAGGCGCCGGTGAGGTCGGTGGCGATGGTGCCGCGGCGGAATCCCTCGGCCCACTCGTTGGACCAGGCGTTGACCTTGGCGTCGAGCTTGCGCAGCCGCACCTGTCGCGCCAGGGCAAAGGCCCGGTGGAAGCGCGGCGCATCCACCAGCACGCGCGAGTCCTTGTCGAAGTACAGGCCCTCGCCGGGCTGCAGGCCGCTGCGGATGACGATGTCCTTGACCGACTGGGCGTTGCCGATGAGGTAGGCACCCGTGGCGGCCTTGATCCGTGCGCCTGCCTCGACGTAGGCCTCCCATGAGGGCGTGAGGTCGGCTGGGCCGAGCCCCGCCCGCGTGAGAAGGTCTGTGCGGTAAAGCAGTGTCCCCGGCCCGATGTCGGTGGGCACGGCCACGCGGCCCCCGCGCCGGTTGCGCGTCTGGTCGAATGCGTAAGGCACGAAGCGCGACCCCAGCCGCTCCGCCTCGTAGGGAGGGCGCGACAGGTCTTCGAGCCCCTCGCCCTGCGAGTAGCGCCCCAGGTAACTGGCCTCGAGCGCCATCACGTCGGGCAGATGGACCGACGTGGACAGCGCCGTCGTCATGGCGGTGTGGTGGTCGGCGTAGGCGCGGCTGATGACCTGCACCTCGACCTGCGGGTGCATCGCACGCCAGCGGGGCAGGGCCGCCCGGACGATCTCGTCGATCAGAGGATAGGCTGCCACCCTCAAGGTGGTGCGTGCCGAGGCGTGCACCGCACCCGAGAGCCCGAGGCTGGCCGCCAGCCCGGCCAGCACCTTGCGTCTGCTCGCCCGCATGGCGGGGGCGGGAGACGGTGCAGCCCGGTCGGACGCCGTGTCGGCATCGGAACTCTGAAGTTCTGCACGGTGCTTCATCGCGGCGTCCGGAGGCGGGCCTGTGCAGGAGCTTGTGGAAGTGGAGGCGTGGACGGCCCGTGGGCGCGTGCGGGGTGTTCGAGCGATTGACAGGCTTTCGCCGAGGCGAAAACTTGAAAGCGCTTTCAAATTATGCTGACCATCCGCCCCCAGGTCAATTCAGGGTATCCGCGTATGGGGGCTCTCAGGAGCGGGCCGACGCCGCGACCGGCGGGGCCGTGGATTCCCGGGCCACGACCCGAGGTTCGGGCAGCCTGAGGGCGGGCTTCTCGCCCCGTAGCAGGCACAGCATCGCGGCAGCGGCGTACTGGCCGAGCTCGTAGGCGGGGTGATGGATCGTGCTCAGCGGCGGGACGCTGTAGCGCGATATCGACAGATCGTCGAAGCCCATGACGGATACGTCCTGCGGCACTCTCAGGGAGCGACGCTGGAGCGCCAGGCAGGCGCCCAGTGCCATCTGGTCGTTGGCGGCGAACAGCGCCGTGAAGCGGCGTCGGGTGTCCAGCAACCGCTCGGTGGCCAGCATGCCGCTTTCCTCGTGAAAGAGGCCTGCGCCCACCAGCTCCGGATCGAAAGGGATGCACGCCGCCTCGAGTCCGGCCCGGTAGCCGCGCAAGCGCTCGTTGGCATCCGGATGCTCGGAGTTGCCGGCGATGAACGCGATGCGCTGATGCCCCAGGGAGGCCAGGTGCTCGGTGGCCAGTCGGGCTCCCTCGAAGTTGTCGAAGTCCAGGCTGTAGAGGTTGGGCGCCCGCAGCTTGCGGCCGGTTGCCACCACGGGCAGCGATCTGGCCGTGTGCTTCAAGGCGGCATCGCTCAACCGCCCCGTGAGCACGATGATGCCGTCCACCCGGCGAGAGCGCAGCATGTCGATGCAGCGTGCCTCCTCGCTGGCATTCCAGTGCCCGCTCACGAAGAGGGGGCTGTAGCCGGCGCGGTCGAGTTCGTCCTCGATGCCACGAAGGGCCACCCCGTAGAACGGACTGTCGATCGACTGCGTGACCACCCCCACGCTGAGCGTGCGGCCACCCGCCAGCCCCCGTGCAACCGGGTTGGGCACGAAACCCAGCAGCGCGATGGCCTCGTCCACGGCCTGCTTCTTGCCTTGGCTCACCACCGCCGTGCCGTTGAGGATGCGCGACACCGTGCTGGCCGATACGCCGGCGGCCTGCGCCACCATCTGCAGGGTGACGGGGCCGTCGCCCGAGGGCGCCGAGACGGGGGGTGAGGCGGTCCTGCGGCGGGGCATGTCGGGGAGGTCGATCGAAAGGGATTGGCGAGTGTAGGCGGGCGCTGGCCGGCGGTGCGTGGCAGGCGTGCGAGGTGTCCGGCACCCAGGGTTTTCACCGCCCTTTATGACGCTTGTGCAAAGAACGCGAATTGCCTATTCTCTCGTCTGAAAGCGTTTTCATTTCGGCATGACGGTTGCAATGAAAGCGCTTTCAAGCAGCTGCTGCCCACATTCCTTCGTTTTCCGGAGACCCCGCATGCGACGCCAAGCACGTTCCCGTGCCCCCCAGTTCCGACTGAATCCGCTGGTTGCCGCCTGCGGCGTCTTGCTCAGTGCCGCTTCGGTCCACGCCCAGGACGCCAAGAAGGATGCGCCCCAGCAGGCGGAGACCGTCACCGTCACCGGCATTCGCCAGAGCCTCGAGACCTCGGTGGAGCTCAAGCGCCTAGGCCGCGGCCTGGTGGACGGCATCGTGGCCGAGGACATCGGCAAGTTCCCGGACACCAACCTGGCCGAGTCGCTCAGCCGCATCAGCGGCGTCTCCATCGAGCGCAGCAACGGCGAGGGCACCCGCATCTCCGTGCGCGGCATGGGGCCCGACTTCAACCTGGTGCTGCTCAATGGGCGCCAGATGCCGGGCTCGAGCTTCGATGGCGGTGCGCCGAGCTCGCGCTCGTTCGACTTCTCCAACCTGGCCTCTGACGGCATCGCGGCGCTGGAGGTTTTCAAGACCAGCCGGGCGGACAGCCCCACCGGTGGCATGGGAGCCACGGTCAACGTGCGCACGCAGCGGCCCTTCGACATCAAGGGGACCATCGCGCAACTCGGCGTCAAGCTCGTCAACGACGAGACGGCGCGCCGCGTGCCCCTGGAGCAGCAGGGCAAGAAGTTCACGCCCGAGGTCAGCGGCATCTACAGCACGCAGTCCAGCGACGGCACCTTGGGCATTGCGCTCATGGGCACCTACCAGGTGCGCGATTCCGGCTACTCGCAGGCGGCCGTGACCAGCGGATGGAAGACCTTCAGCGGCATCACGGACAACGACTGGGGCGGGGGCAACGCTGCCTGGGGCGGCCTGCCTCCGGCTTCCTGGAACGCCATCAAGAACCGGCCGACCGCGAACTCGATCTACAGCGTGCCGCAAAACCTGAACTACTCCTTCACCGGGGTGCACCGTGAGCGCCTCAACGGGCAGGCGGTGCTGCAGGTCAAGCCCTCGAAGGACATGGTGGTGACGCTGGACTTCGTGATGTCCGAGCAGAAGTTCCGCCAGCGCCGCAACGACATCTCCGCCTGGTTCAACTACGGCGGCCAGTTCGGCGAGTACCAGACCGGCTCGCCCTCCTCGCCCATCATCTACGGCGAGACGATGAGCAACTCCGACGTGGCGATGGGTGGCTCAGCCGTCCAGACCCGGGTCAAGAACCAGCAGGTTGGCCTGAACCTCAAGTGGAAGCCGACCAACGCCCTGACCTTCGATCTCGATGCCCACAGTTCCTCGGCCACCTCGGGCGCCGACGGCCCGCTCGGAACGAACGTGGTGCTGGGCACCGCCTCCTTGAACCGCGGCGACACCTACGTCGACTTCAGCAACAAGTTCCCGGTGCTGAACATCGTCGGCGGCAACCTGAACCCTGCCTTGCAGGAACTGCAGGGCTCGGTGTTCGGCAACAGCTACCAGAAGAACGAAGTCAACCAGGTGCAGACCAAGGGCAGCTGGAAGATCGGCGGCGACAGCAGCCTGGACTTCGGCCTGTCCTTCACCGAGGTGAAGAACCGCTCGGCCTTTGCCAATGTGCAACGCGACTCCTGGGGGGCAGGGGCCGGGGGAGGTCCTGCTGCGATGCCGGACAACATCTGGCGCGCCGACTCCATCAGCAAGTACTTCAGCAGCGTCCCGGGCTCGAATGACCCGCGTCTGTTCAACCAGTTCTTCGGCTTCGACTTCGAGGCGGTGCGCGCCGCGGCCATCAAGGCGCTGGGCTCCGACGCCCTGCTGAAGGCCTCATTCGACTTCAAGGACGACTTCCGCACGACGGAGAGGTCACAGGCGCTGTTTGGCCAGTACAACGTGGCGTGGGATGCGCCGGTACCGATGGACCTCTCCGTGGGCCTGCGCTACGAGCGCACCCAGGTGAAGTCCCCGAGTGTGGAGTCGATCCCGACGGCTGTGCGCTGGGTGGCGGACAACGAGTTGCCGATCAGCTTCAGCGGCACCAAGTCGGCCATGCGCGAGGGCAGCTACGGCTATGTGCTGCCGTCCATCGACTGGAGTGCCGACCTGACGATCGACACCAAGCTGCGCATCAGCCATGGCAAGACCATCGGCCGGCCGGGGTGGACGGCCATCCAGGGCGGCCAGACCCTGAACGGCCTGGCTCGCATCGACGGCGGCACCGGTTCGGTGGGCAACCCCGACCTCAAGCCGCTGCAGTCCACCAACTGGGACTTCGCGGCCGAGCACTACTACGCCAAGGGCAGCTACGTGGCGGCGAGCTACTTCACCAAGTCCATCAAGGACTACAACGCGCCCGTCATCGCCGCCCGCAGTCCCTACGAGCTGCGTACGCCCATCGGTGGCGCCTACTACCGGCAAGCCATCTCGGCGGGCAAGTGTGCCGCCAACGACTCGGGGTGCATCCGCCAGTACATCTTTGCCAACCTCGCCAATGCTCCGGGGGTGGACGCCGTCAACAAAGTCATCACCGGCCAACCGACCGATCCGCTGCTGGTGTTTCAGCTCGGCACCTTCGAGAACAACCAGCGCACCAGCAAGATCAACGGCATCGAGTTCAACGCGCAGCACATCTTCGGCAAGAGCGGATTCGGGGCGTCGGCGAACTTCACCAAGGTGCGATCGGACCTCAACTACGACGACAACAAGGCGGGCGCGCAGAGTGATGTGCTGGTCGGGATGGGTGACTCCGGCAACCTCGTGGGCTTCTTCGAGAACGCGGTCTTCAGTGCGCGCCTGGCCTACAACTGGCGAGGCAAGTTCCTGGTGGCCAACTTCGGCGGGGCGGAAGGCGCGCAGCCGCTCTACGTGGAGCCCTACGGGCAGTTCGACCTGAGCCTGGGCTACAACTTCGACAAGAACCTGCGCTTCCAGTTGGACGCCATCAACCTGACCGATGCCTATGTGCGCACGCACATGCGCAACGAGAACCAGATAGGCTCGGTGACTCAGCTGGGGCGCCGGTTCATCATCGGCGCGCGCTACAAGTTCTGACGAGGGCTGCGGCGCCCAGGGCGCCGGTTCTTGCTCGCGTGTTCCAGGGCCGGCTCAGTCCGGCCCGTTTCCGTTGGGGTCCGGCAAGATGGGGGGTCCGTTGCCGACGAGCGCTCGAGGTGCGCTCGGCTCGGGCGCGGTGGTGGCAATG
>CAILKA010000056.1 GCA_903834645.1 uncultured beta proteobacterium | reverse complement strand
GGAAGTCGTAGTCAACAGACACGCCCGCATTTCCCTCGGAGAACCGACGAAAAAAAGGGCCCAGAGATGACTCTGGGCCCTTGGTACTGGTGGAGCCGGGGGGAATCGAACCCCCGTCCGCGAGCCTTTGCCGGCCAGTTCTACATGCGTAGCCGTCTGATTTGGATCTCACCCTTCCTGCCGCGCAGCGGCACGCTGCAGGAAGTGCCAGTCACTTGATCTCGTCTGCCGCCGAGTGACCCGGCGGCACACCAGCCGATGTGAATGACCTCTCAGCTCTCAGCCATTGCGGACCTCAAGCCCGGCCCATCGGCCTGCCGTTGAGAGGCTCACCGGTGTTAAGCGGCGAGGGCGAAACGTTCGTCGTTCGCAGTTACTTTGTTTCCAGTGGATTTACGAGCGTACTGGTGCTCGGCATGCCCTGATCCAACTCCGTACCCACGTCGAAGCCAGGTCGGCCCCAGAACACCCAGTTTAGGGCAATCCGAGCCAATGCAAGAGGCCCGCGGGCTCAACCGATACATGATCGGCGCCCCACTCGTGCACCTGTGCGCCCTGGCCGAGGTAGCCCCAGGCCGCGGCCACGGTGGCCATGCCGGCGGCGCGCCCCGCCTGCATGTCGCGCAGGTCGTCACCGACATACACGCAGTGCATGGCGAGTTCGCCCATGCGCCGTGCGGCCTCCAGCAGAGGGGCCGGATGCGGCTTCGCATGAGGGGTGCTGTCGCCTCCCACCAGCACGGCCGCTCGGGCAGCAAGGCCGAGGCCCTGTGCAAGCGGCTCGGCCAGCCGCATCGCCTTGTTGGTCACGATTCCCCACCGCACGCCTGCCCCGTCCAGCGCGTCGAGCATCGGCCCGACGGCCTCGAACACACGCGTGCTGTGCAGCAGGCGCTGCGCGTAGAGCTCGATGAGGGCGGCGCGCATGGGCTCGTAGTCGGCGTCTCCGGGCTGGATACCGAAGCCTACGCGCAGCATGCCACGCGCACCGGACCCGGCCACCGGCCGGAACTCCTCGAGTGCGCGCTCAGGCTTTCCATGCTGGCGCAGCAGTTCGTTGGCGGCGCCCCCCAGGTCGGGCGCGCTGTCGACGAGCGTGCCGTCCAGGTCGAAGAGCACCACGCGGGTGCCGGTGAGGCGGGCCATGGGAACAGGCGTGCTGTTTGCCCGCAGTCAGCCAGCGCGGCGGCAGGCGTAGAGGTAGTTCACGCTCGTGTCGTCGGTCATCGCGTAGCGCCGGGTAAGGGGGTTGTAGCCCATGCCGCGAGTGGCCTGCAGCTCGAGCCCAGCCTCGCGGCACCAGCGTGCGAGCTCGCTCGGGCGGATGAACTTGGCGTACTCGTGCGTGCCGCGCGGCAGCAGGTTGAGGACGTACTCGGCACCGACGATGGCGAACAGGAACGACTTCGGGTTGCGGTTGAGGGTGGAGAAGAAGACCCATCCGCCCGGCCGAGCCAGCGTGGCCACCGCGCGCACGATGGAAGATGGGTCGGGCACGTGCTCGAGCATCTCCATGCAGGTGACGATGTCGAACGTACCCGGGGCCTCGGCTGCCAGCGCCTCGGCCGCGACCTCGCGGTAGGCGACGTTGCCTACCCCGGCCTCGAGCGCATGCAACTGCGCCACGCCCAGGGGCCGCGTCGACAGGTCGATGCCGGTCACGTGGGCTGCACGCCGGGCCATCGCTTCCGACAGGATGCCCCCGCCACACCCCACGTCCAGCACGCGCTTGCCTGCCAGGCGTGCCAGGCCGTCGATCCACTCGAGCCGCAATGGATTGATCTGATGCAGCGGCCGGAACTCGCTTTCGGGATCCCACCAGCGGTGGGCAAGTTCCCCGAACTTGGCCAGTTCCTGGGCATCGGCGTTGGGGGCGGCGGTGGCGGTGGCGGTGTCAGACATCGGGCGGACCTCAGCCGTGATTGTCGCCTGTGGCAACGAAAAGGCCCCACCAAGTGGGGCCCATCACAGAAAGACCCCGCCGTGGCGGGGTTTGCCAGACCGAGGCCCTTGCGGGCCCGAGATCAGCGACGGGTGCGGGTACCGACGACCTCGACTTCCACGCGACGGTTCTTCGCACGG
>CAILKA010000055.1 GCA_903834645.1 uncultured beta proteobacterium | reverse complement strand
CGCGTGAGCTCCACGTGGGAGGATTGGTCCTCGCCCACCGGCACGTGGGCGGCTCGGTAGATGAGGATGTCAGCGGCCTGCAGCAGCGGGTAGCCCAGGAAGCCGTAGGTGGCCAGGTCGCGGTCCTTGAGCTTGTCGATCTGGTCCTTGTAGGTGGGCACGCGCTCGAGCCAGCCCAGCGGCGTGCCCATGGCCAGCAGCGTGAAGAGCTCGGCGTGCTCGATCACGCGGCTCTGCGCAAAGATCGTCGAGCGCTCGGGGTCCAGGCCGGCGGCGATCCAGTCGATCACCATCTCGTGCACGCTGCGCCCGATCACCTCGCGTTCCTCGTAGTGCGTGGTCAGCGCATGCCAGTCGGCCACGAAGTAGAAGCAGGTGTGCGTGTCCTGCAGGCGCACCCAGTTCTTCAGCGCGCCGTGATAGTGGCCAAGGTGCAGCGCGCCGGTGGGGCGCATGCCGGAAAGGACGCGGTCGGGCATGGGGCAGGGCGGTTCGGCGTATCGGTGAGCCCCGATTCTCGCTCAGGCCAACCCGGGTTTCCTCTGGTGCCCCTGCGCCGGGCGGTGCCTGGGCAAGGGCGGCCTGCGGGGCGCGCCGCGGGCCCGAGCCCTGCACCTTTGCGGCCCGCCTACACTGCCGGGTTCGATGAAGCGCATCGTCATCCTGATTTCCGGCCGCGGCTCCAACATGGAGGCGCTGGTGCGCGCCTGCGCGGCGCAAGCCTGGCCGGCGCGCATCGAGGCCGTGCTGAGCAACCGCCCGGATGCGCCGGGCCTGGCCTTTGCCTCGCGCGTGGGCATCGCCACGGCGGTGGTCGACCACCGCGCCCACGGCTCGCGCGAGGCCTTCGATGCGGCGCTCGAGCAGGCGGTGCAGGCGTTCAGGCCCGACCTCGTCGTGCTTGCGGGCTTCATGCGCGTCCTGGGCCCGGCCTTCGTCGCGCGTTTCGCGGGCCGGCTGCTGAACGTGCATCCTTCGCTGCTGCCGGCTTTCCCGGGGCTGCACACGCATCGCCGCGCCCTGGAGGCGGGCTGCCACGTGACGGGCGCCACCGTGCACCTGGTCACGGCCGAGCTCGACTGCGGGCCGATCGTCATCCAGTCGGCGGTGCCGGTGCGCCCGGGCGACGACGAGCAGGCCCTCGCGCAGCGGGTGCTGGCTACCGAGCACGTGATCTACCCACTCGCCGTGCGTTGGTTCGTGGAAGGTGCGCTGGACGTTTCCGGCGGCCGCGTGCGGCACCGTGCGGGCGAGCCGCAGTGGTACTTCGGCTGAACGATCCATGCGCCCCGCTGCCCTCCTCGAACTGACGGCCTCCCTCGTGCAGGTGGTGCTGCGCCTGGACCAGCCGGCCGACCGCACCGTGTCGGCCTTCTTTCGCGAGCACCGCGCCCTCGGGCCACGGGAGCGCCACACCTTGGCCGAGACGGCCTATGAGGTGCTGCGCCGGCGGCTGCTGCTGCAGCACCTCGCGCAAAGCGGCCAGGGGCCCCTGGAGCGGCGCCTGGCCATCCTGGGCTGGCAGGGAACTGCGGAGTTCCTGCTTGCCGCGCTGGGCCCCCCCGAGCAGGCCTGGCTGGCGCAGGTATCGGCGGTGGACCGCTCGCAGCTGCCCGAGAGGCTGCGTCACAACCTGCCGGCATGGGTGGCCGATCCGCTGCGCGCGGAGCTCGGCGAGGAGGCCTTCTGGGCGCTGTCCCGCTCACTGGACGCTCCGGCGCCGCTGGACCTGCGCGTGAACGCCTTCAAGGCGCGGCGTGAGGACGTGCAGGCGGCCTTGCTGGCCCTCGGGTTGGAGAGCACGCCCACGCCCTACTCGCCCTGGGGCCTGCGGTTGGCTGGCAAGCCCGCGTTGACCAAGCTTGCGCCTTTCGAGCGTGGCGAGGTGGAGGTGCAGGACGAGGGCAGCCAGCTGCTGGCGCTGCTGACCGGTGCGCGGCGCGGCGAGATGGTGGTCGACTTCTGTGCGGGGGCGGGCGGCAAGACCCTCGCCCTCGGGGCAATGATGCGCAACACCGGGCGGCTCTACGCGCTCGACACCTCCGGCCACCGGCTGGCCGCACTCAAGCCCCGCCTGGCCCGAAGCGGCCTCTCCAACGTGCACCCGGTTCAGATCACGCACGAGCGCGACGACCGGGTAAAGCGCCTGGCCGGCAAGGCCGACCGCGTGCTCGTGGACGCCCCCTGCTCGGGCCTGGGCACGCTGCGCCGCAACCCCGACCTGAAGTGGCGCCAGTCGCCCGAGGCGGTGCTGGCCATGCAGGCGCAGCAGGGCGCAATCCTGGCGGCGGCGGCGCGGCTGCTGCGCCCGGGCGGGCGCCTCGTCTATGCCACCTGCAGCCTGCTGCGTGCCGAAAACGAGGACGTCACGGCCGCGTTCACCGCCTCCCACGCCGGGGACTTCGAGCCGCTGGCGGCGGGCGAGGCGTTGGGCGAGGCGCGCGTGCCGGAAGCCGACAGCCTCGTGCAGGCGGGTGCGCTGCGCCTGTGGCCGCACCGCCATCACACCGACGGGTTCTACGCCATGGCCTGGCGCCGGCGCGGCTGACCCCGACCGGTCATGCCAGGTGCACTCGGCCGATTTACCGGCCACGCAGGGGTGCCGCGCCCGGGCACCGCCGGCGATCCACCTACAATGGAAGCGACGGCCCCCTTTCAACCGGCCGCTGAGGTTTGCCCAAGATGATGACGGACGAGCTCCTGACGCTGCGCGACGCGGCACTGGCGTGGCTCTCGCACGGCCTGCTGGACGCCAGCTGGTGGCAGGTGCTCCTGTTCACGCTGGCCGTGACGCACGTGACGATCGCCTCTGTCACCATCTTCCTGCACCGCGCGCAGTCGCACCGGGCGCTCGACCTGCACCCGTTGCCGTCACACTTCTTTCGCCTGTGGCTGTGGCTGACCACCGGCATGGTCACCAAGGAGTGGGTGGCCATCCACCGCAAGCACCACGCCAAGTGCGAGACGGTGGACGACCCCCACAGCCCCGTCACGCGCGGCATCCGCACCGTGCTGCTGGAAGGCTCCGAGCTCTACCGGGCCGAGGCGAAGAACACCGAGACGCTCGCCAAGTACGGCCACAACACGCCCGATGACTGGATCGAGCGCAACCTCTACACCCGCTACTCGTGGCAGGGGGTGGGGGTGATGCTGCTCATCAACCTGCTGCTCTTCGGTGCGATCGGGGCCACGGTCTGGGCGGTGCAGATGCTGTGGATCCCGATCACGGCCGCAGGCATCATCAACGGCGTGGGCCATTACTGGGGCTACCGCAACTTCGAGGCCTCCGATGCCTCGCGCAACGTCCTGCCCTGGGGCATCGTGATCGGCGGGGAAGAGCTGCACAACAACCACCACACCTACCCGACCTCGGCCAAGCTCTCGGTCAAGCCCTACGAGTTCGATCTCGGCTGGGCCTACATCCGGGTGCTCGAGATGGCCGGGCTGGCCACCGTGCGCAAGACGCCCCCGCAGCTGCGCCTGGGCGATGTGAAGCCGGTGGCCGACGGCAAGACCCTCGAGGCGCTCATTGCCAACCGTTACGAGGTGATGGCACGCTACGCGCAGGCCGTGCGCGATGCGGTGGGCGGCGAACTCGAGCACATCAAGGGGCAGGGTGCGCCGGTGGCGTCCAAGATCGCGCAGCTGCGGCTGGCTCGGCGCTGGCTGCCGCGCGATTCCGACAAGATCCCCACTTCCGTGCAGGCCCAGCTGGCCCAGGTGGTGCATGACAGCCCGGTGCTGGCCAAGTTCGTCGCGATGCGCGAGGAGTTGCGCCAGTTGTGGACGCGCACGAACGTGTCGGCCGAGCAGCTGGTGGCTGATCTCCAGGCCTGGTGCGCCAAGGCCGAAGCCAGCGGCATCGCGAGCCTGAGCGAGTTCTCGGTGCGGCTGCGCGCGGCGCAGGCCTGAGGGGTCCACGCCCCCAAAAGAAAAGCCCGCCAGTTGGCGGGCTTTCTTCATGCAGTGAAGCCGATTACTTCAGCTTCATTTCCTTGTAGAGCACGTGCTTGCGAGCCTTCGGGTCGAATTTGAGGAATTCGAGCTTCTCGGGCGTCGTCTTCTTGTTCTTACTGGTCGTGTAGAAGTGACCGGTGCCCGCAGTGGACTCCAGCTTGATCTTCTCGCGTCCGCCTTTGCTGGCCATGGCGCTTCTCCTGAGTCAGTCGGGGGTGGGGATCAGAGCTCGCCCTTGGCGCGCAACTCGGCCACGATCTGGTCGATGCCGACCTTGTCGATCTGGCGCAGCGCAGCGTTGGACACGCGCAGGCGCACCCAGCGCCCCTCGCTCTCGAGCCAGAAGCGGCGGTAGTGCAGGTTCGGCAGGAACCGGCGCTTGGTCTTGTTGTTGGCGTGGGAAACGTTGTTTCCCACCATCGGGCGCTTGCCCGTGACCTGACAGACGCGTGCCATGACGCTGCTCCGAATCTCGTACGTGATGTGAGGATGCCGCAAGCGGCAAAGACCGCGAGTATAGCCTCAATTCACGTGCCCCGGTTCAGCCGGAGCCCGGCCTCCCTCAGCCCTCGAGCTGTTCGAGGTACCGCTGCGCGTCCAGCGCCGCCATGCAGCCCGTGCCCGCGCTCGTCACCGCCTGGCGGTAGACATGGTCCTGCACGTCGCCGGCGGCAAAGACGCCAGGCACGCTCGTCTGCGTCGCCAAGCCCTCCAGGCCGCTCTTGGTGATGATGTAGCCGTCCTTCATGGCGAGCTGGCCCTTGAAGATGTCGGTGTTGGGCTGATGGCCGATGGCGATGAAGCAGCCCTGCACGGCCAGATCGCTGGTCGAATCGTTCTGCGTGGAGCGGATGCGCACGCCGTTGACCCCCTTGGCGTCACCCAGCACCTCGTCCAGCGTGTGCCACAGGTGCAGCTCCATCTTGCCCGCCTGCACCTTGGCCATCACCTTGTCCACCATGATCGCCTCGGCGCGGAACTTGTCGCGCCGGTGGATGAGGTGCACCTTCGAGGCGATGTTGGACAGGTACAGGGCCTCCTCCACTGCCGTGTTGCCGCCCCCCACCACGCACACCGCCTGGTTGCGGTAGAAGAATCCGTCGCACGTGGCGCAGCCGCTCACGCCGCGGCCCATGAAGGCCTGCTCACTGGGCAGCCCGAGGTACTTGGCGCTCGCGCCGGTGGCGATGACCAGCGCGTCGCAGGTGTAGGTACCCGAATCGCCCGTGAGCGTGAAGGGGCGCTGGCCGAAGTCGACGGTGTGGATGTGGTCGAAGACGATCTCGGTGTGGAAGCGCTCGGCATGCTGCTGGAATCGCTGCATCAGGTCCGGGCCCAGGACGCCGTTGACGTCGGCGGGCCAGTTGTCGACCTCGGTGGTGGTCATGAGCTGCCCCCCCTGGGCCATTCCCGTGATCAGCACGGGCTGGAGGTTGGCGCGCGCGGCATAGACGGCAGCGGTGTAGCCGGCGGGGCCGGAGCCGAGGATGAGCAGGCGGGCGTGCCGGGTCGGGGCGGACATGGGTGGGGGTCTTTCTGGAAGAGGGGTGGCGCCGCAGGGGGCGGCCCCATGGGGTGGGTCCGGCGGCACGGCCGAAAGAAGAGATTTTAGTTTCCGTGAAAACTTGCCGAAAACCACTCCACGGCGGTGTCGTCCCGGGCTTCGGGCATGGCGCGCCACTGGAGGTAAGACATGTCGATGATCTCTAATCTGGACCTGATCCGGCGCGTGCCGGTGTTCTCCACGATCACGCCTGAGCAGGCGCAACTGATCGCCAACAGCGTCGTCAAGCGCCGTTTCCGGCGCGGCGAGATCATGGTCGAGCAGGGGCACCTGAGCCCGGCGCTGTACATCCTGCTCAACGGGCGCGCCCGCGTGCTCGCGTCCGATCACCGTGGCCGCGAGGTGATCCTGGCCGTGCTCGAGCCGGGCGACCACGTCGGCGAGATGAGCCTGATCGACAACGAGCCGGCCTCGGCCACGGTGCGCTCGGAACTGCCCACCGACACGCTCATGCTCTCCCGCGTCGACTTCGCCCGTTGCCTGCCCGAGACGTCGAGCCTGTCGTTCGCGATCATGCGCGGCCTGGTGCGCCGGCTGCGTGCGGCCGACCGCCAGATCGAGTCGCTCGCGCTGCTGGACGTCTACGGCCGCGTCGCGCGCACGCTCGTGGAAATGTCCGACGTCGACCCCAACGGGCGCATCATCCCCCACAAGGTCAGCCGCCAGGACATGGCCAAGGTCGTGGGCGCGTCGCGCGAGATGGTCAGCCGCGTGATGAAGGACCTGGAGGGCCGGGGTGCCATCCAGACGCTGCCCGACGGACGCGTCGTGCTCAAGGACTCGCTGCTGCAGGTCTGACGGGTGCCGCCAGGCGCGGCGGGCATGCGCCACAATTCGTGGCATGACCTTCCCCCTCGGCTCGCTCGGCGCGGCCGCCGGCCGCGCGTCCCCCGCCGGGCTGGCCCGGGCGACCCCCCGCGGCCGGCACGGCCTGGTGCTGCTGGCCGCCGGCGTGCTGTGGCTGCTGGCCGTGCTGGCGCTGCTCACGCACAGCGCAGCTGATCCCGGCTTCAGCACCTCGGGCACGGGCGCTGCGCTGCATAACCGCGCAGGCTCCCTGGGTGCCTGGGCGGCCGACCTCGCGCTCTTCCTCTTCGGTTTCTCGGTGTGGTGGGTGGTGGCCGCGGCGGCCTACCGGTGGGTGTCGGCGCTCGCGGCGCTGCTGCGCGGTGACCTCTTGGGCGGCACCGGCACCGGCACCGGCACCGGCACAGGATACGACGCCAGCTCGGCGCTGGCCGCACAGGCCCGACGCGCCCGGTGGGTCGAGGAGGGCTGGTTCGCCTTCGGGCTCGTGCTGCTGGTCTGCGCCAGCGCCGCGCTCGAGTGGACACGCCTGTACCGGCTCGAGCCGCACCTGCCCGGAGCCGCCGGTGGCGTGCTCGGCCACGCGATCGGGCCCGTGTCGATGCGTGCGCTCGGTTTCGCGGGCTCGGGCGTGGCCTGGGTGGCGGCGCTCGTGGCCGGGCTCTCGCTCACCTTCCGCTTCTCGTGGCTGACCGTGGCCGAGCGCCTGGGCGCCTGGGTGGATGCGCTGCGCGACCGGCGTGCCAGCCGGCGCGAGCAGGCCGAGGATGCGCGGGCGGGTGAGCTGGCCCAGCGCGAGCGCGAGCACGACGTGCAGGAACTGCGCCAGGCGCAGGCCGCGCGCGAGGCTCCGCCGCTGGTGATTGAGCCGGTCGTGCTCGAGGTGCCGCGATCCGAGCGGGTGGCCAAGGAGCGTCAAAAGCCCCTCTTTGCCGAGCTCGCCGACACGCGGCTGCCCCAGGTGGATCTGCTCGATGCCGCCTCCTCGCGCCAGGAGACTGTGCCCGCCGAGTCGCTGGAGATGACCTCGCGCCTGATCGAGAAAAAGCTCGGCGACTTCGGCGTAGTGGTGCGCGTTGTCGCGGCCTCTCCGGGCCCTGTGATCACGCGCTACGAGATCGAGCCCGACACGGGCGTGAAGGGCTCGCAGATCGTCGGTCTGGCCAAGGACCTCGCGCGCTCGCTGAGCCTGGTGAGCATCCGTGTCGTGGAGACCATCCCCGGCAAGACGACGATGGCGCTCGAATTGCCCAACGCGCGTCGCCAGAGCATCCGCCTGGCCGAGATCCTCGGCTCCCAGGCCTACAACGCTGCCGCCTCGCTGCTGACCATCGGCCTGGGCAAGGACATCGTGGGCGCGCCGGTGGTGGCCGACCTGGGCAAGATGCCGCACTGCCTGGTGGCCGGCACCACCGGGTCGGGCAAGAGCGTGGGCATCAACGCGATGATCCTGAGCCTGCTCTACAAGGCCGAGGCGCGCGACGTGCGGCTCATCCTGATCGACCCGAAGATGCTCGAGATGAGCGTCTACGAGGGCATCCCGCACCTGCTGTGCCCGGTGG
>CAILKA010000054.1 GCA_903834645.1 uncultured beta proteobacterium | reverse complement strand
TCTGGGCCACGCAGCAAGGCGAGCTCTGGTTCGCGCAGGACGACGACGACCGCATCGACGTGCTGCCCGAGCGGCGCCGCGTGGAGCCCGGCGAGACGGCCCGGCTGCAGGTGCGCATGCCCTTTCGCGAGGCCACCGCGCTGCTGGCGGTGGAGCGCGAGGGCGTGCTGCACACACGCGTGGTGCAGCTGCGCGGGCGCGACCCGACGATCGAGCTGCCGGTGGAACGCGGCTGGGGCCCCAACGTCTACGTGAGCGTGCTGGCCGTGCGCGGGCGCGTGCGCCACGTGCCGTGGTACTCCTTCTTCGACTGGGGCTGGCGCGAGCCCGTGAGCTGGGCGCGCAGCTTCTGGTCCGAGGGGCGCGAGTACCGGCCGCCCACGGCCTTCGTCGACCTCTCGCGCCCGGCCTTCAAGCTCGGCGTGGCGCAGCTCGAGGTGGGCCTGGCCGCGCACGAGCTGCAGGTGGCGGTGAGCCCGGACAAGGCGAGCTACGGCGTACGCGAGAAAGCGCGCGTGAAGGTGCGCGTGACGCAGGGCGGCCAGCCGCTGGCAGGCACCGAGGTGGCGCTGGCCGCCGTCGACGAGGGGCTGCTCGCGCTGCAGGACAACGCCTCCTGGGACCTGCTCGGCGCGATGATGCGCCCGCGCGCCTGGGGTGTGCAGACGAGCACGCTGCAAGGCGAGATCATCGGGCGGCGCCACTACGGGCGCAAGGCGGTGCCGGCAGGCGGCGGGGGCGGGCGCGGCGGCACGCGCGAGCTCTTCGACACGCTGCTGCTGTGGAATCCGCGCGTGGCGCTGGACGCCAACGGCGAGGCCACGGTGGAAGTGCCGCTGAACGACTCGCTCACGGCCTTTCGCGTCGTGGCCGTGGCCGATGCGGGCGTGCAGACCTTCGGCACCGGCCGCGCCACGCTGCGCGTGACGCAGGACCTGCAGCTGCTGTCGGGCCTGCCGCCGCTGGTGCGCGAGGGCGACCGCTTTGACGCCATGCTCACGCTGCGCAACACCACCACGCGGGCGATGACGGTGCGCGCCACGCTCAAGGGGCGCCCGAGCGCGGGTGCCGCACTCGATCTGCCTGCCCAGCAGGTCAAGCTCGAGCCGGGCAGCGCGGCCGAGCTGGTGTGGCCGGTGGAGGTGCCGGCGCAGGCCCAGTCGATCACGTGGGAGGCGGGCGCCGACGAGGTCGGGCGGGAAGCCAGTGCGGCGCGTGACCGGCTGCGCAAGACCCAGGTCGTGGTGCCGGCCGTGCCGGTGCGCACGCTGCAGGCCACGGTGACTGCACTCGACGCGCCGCTGGCCTGGCCCGTGCAGCCGCCCACCGGCGCGCTGGCCGATGCCGGCACGCCGCGCGGGGGGCTGCTCGTGTCGGTGCAGCCGCGCCTGGCGGGAGCGCTGCCGGGCGTGCGCCGCTGGTTCGAGGCCTATCCCTACACCTGCCTGGAGCAGCGCGCCTCGCGTGCCATCGGAATGCAGGACGCGGCGCAGTGGGCCGCCGTGATGCAGACGCTGCCCGTGCACCTGGACCGCGACGGCCTGGCCAGCCACTTCCCGCCTGGCCCGCAGGACGGCGCGCGCGGCAGCGACCGGCTCACGGCCTACCTGCTCGCAGCCTCGCACGCCTCGGGCCTGCCGCTGCCCCCAGCGCTGCGCGAGCGCATGCTCGCGGGGCTGTCGGCCTTCGTGGAAGGCCGCGTCGAGCGGCGCGGCTGGTCGCCCCGCCCGGACGGGGACGTGCGCAAGCTCGCCGCCATCGAGGCGCTCGCCCGCCACGGCCGGGCACAGCCGCGCCTGCTGGGCTCGATTGCGCTGGCCCCGGCGCAGTGGCCCACTTCGGCCCTCATCGACTGGCTGTCGATCCTGCGCCAGCTCGAGACGGTGCCCGACCGTGCGCGCCGCCTCGACGAGGCGCAGCAGCTGCTGCGCGCGCGGCTGGCCTACAGCGGC
>CAILKA010000053.1 GCA_903834645.1 uncultured beta proteobacterium | reverse complement strand
GTGGCGATCAACCTCAACCCGGATCCGTCGGGCGGCCACTGGACGAGCCCGCCGCTGACCGGCCGCCACTGGTACCCCATCTACGAGAAGATGGTGGAGTACGACATCCCGGCGATGGTGCACGTGAGCACGAGCTGCAATGCCTGCTTCCACACCACCGGCGCGCACTACATCAACGCCGACACCACGGCCTTCATGCAGCTGATCCAGGGTGACCTCTTCAAGGACTTCCCGACCCTGCGCTTCGTGATCCCGCACGGCGGCGGAGCCGCGCCCTACCATTGGGGCCGCTACCGCGGGCTGGCGCAGGAGCTCAAGAAGCCGCTGCTGAAGGACCACCTGCTCAACAACGTGTTCTTCGACACCTGCGTGTATCACCAGCCGGGCATCGACCTGCTGACCAAGGTGATCCCGCTGGACAACATCCTCTTTGCCAGCGAGATGATCGGCGCCGTGCGCGGCATCGACCCGGAGACGGGCCACTACTACGACGACACGAAGCGCTACATCGAGGCCGCCGCGATCGACCCCGTGGCCCGGCACCGGATCTACGAAGGCAATGCGCGGCGCGTCTACCCGCGGCTGGATGCGGCGCTGAAGGCGCGCGGGCGCTGAGCGGGCAGATGGCGAGCACGCGCCCGCACCTCGACGGATACAGGAGACCATGACCATGATCCAGGAACTCGGCGTCGTGCGGCGCCGCATCGAGCGCGCCGAGCGCGCGACAGTGGAAGCCCTCGGCCGCTTTGGCACCGCCACCGTGCACGAGGCGATGGGGCGGCTGGGCCTGATGCACACGTACATGCGCCCGATCTACGCCGGGGCACGCGTCTCGGGCACCGCGGTGACGGTGCTGCTGCATCCGGGCGACAACTGGATGATGCACGTCGCGGCCGAGCAGATCCAGCCCGGCGACATCGTGGTGGCGGCCATCACCGCACCCTGCACCGACGGCTACTTCGGTGACCTGCTGGCCACCTCCTTCCAGGCCCGCGGGGCGCTGGCCCTCGTCATCGACGCCGGCGTGCGCGACGTGCGCGACCTCACCGAGATGCGCTTTCCGGTGTGGAGCCGCGCCATCAGCGCCAAGGGCACCATCAAGGCCACGATCGGCTCGGTGAACGTGCCCGTGGTGTGCGCCGGCGCGCTCGTGAACCCGGGCGATGCCATCGTGGCCGACGACGACGGCGTGGTCGTCGTGCCCGCCTCCCGCGCCGCACAGGTGGCCGAGGCGGCGGCTGTGCGCGAGGCCAACGAGGCCGACAAGCGTGCCCGTCTCGCTTCCGGCGTGCTCGGGCTGGACATGTACAAGATGCGCGAACCGCTGGAGAAGGCGGGGCTGCGCTACATCGACTGACGAGGCGGCCCGGCGGCGCTGGTCGCACGCAGGGCCCCTACAGGAGGACAGATGCGCATCGGC
This sequence comes from uncultured beta proteobacterium, assembly GCA_903834645.1. GTDB lineage: Bacteria > Pseudomonadota > Gammaproteobacteria > Burkholderiales > Burkholderiaceae_C > Rubrivivax. The sequence goes on along the minus strand of CAILKA010000053.1, from coordinate 737 downwards.
ATCATCGGCTTTGGCGAAGTCGGCCGTATCCTGGCCGAGGACCTGCGCCAGCAGGGTCTTGCCGTCACCGCCTTCGACCTGAAGCTTCGAGGCGAGGCGGGCGACCCGATGCGCGAGCACGCGCTGCGCCACGGGGTGCGGCTCGCCGAGTCGCACGCGGCGGCGGTGCAGGGGGCCGAGCTCGTCATCAGCGCTGTCACCGCGAGCCAGGCCGTGGCCGTGGCGCAGGCCTGCGTGCCGGGCCTGGCGCCCGGGGCCTTCTTCCTGGACTTCAACTCCGCGTCTCCAGGCGCCAAGATCCGTGCCGCCGGGCTCGTGGACGGGGCAGGGGGCCGCTACGTCGAGGGCGCGGTGATGACCTCGGTGCCGCCCTACCGCATCCGTGTGCCGCTGCTGCTCGGTGGCCCGCACGCGCCGGCGCTGCAGCCGCGCCTGAACGCCATCGGTTTTGCCGCCCAGGTGGCCAGCGAGCGCCTGGGCGTGGCCTCGGCCACGAAGATGTGCCGCAGCGTGATGATCAAGGGGCTGGAGGCGATGGTGATCGAGAGCTTCACCACCGCGCGCCACTACGGCGTGGAAGATGCCGTGATCGCGTCGCTTCGCGAGACCTTTCCTGGCATCGATTGGGAGAAGCAGGCCGCCTACTTCTTCCAGCGCGTGATCGAGCACGGCCGCCGCCGCAGCGAGGAGGTCCGCGAGGTGGCGCAGACCGTGCGCGAGGCCGGGCTCGAGCCCTG
>CAILKA010000052.1 GCA_903834645.1 uncultured beta proteobacterium | reverse complement strand
GCCCGCGCCGGGGCCGGCTCCAGCGGTGCGCAGGCGCCGCACGGCCGCAACGGCCCGCCACAACCGGGACTCGTGCACCAGCGAAAGGTAGCCCACCGGCTGGGCGCCGAACTCCTCCTTGAAGCGCTGCACGTTGGGCAGATCCTGGCTCGCGCCGAGGTTGAAGCGAGCCACACCCTGCCCGTGCAGGTGCTGCACCACGGCGTCGAGGAGCCGGGCCATCGGGTGCGCGGCCTTCTGGTCGGGCTCGATGTGCGAGACGCCCTGCCAATAGAGCGCGTCGCGGCAGCCGACGAGCACCACCATCGCGCAGGCCAGGCGCCCGGCCACGTGGTGCGTCCACAGCTGCGTGCAGGGGCTCTCCAGCAGCGCCTCAAAGAGAGCGCGCGGATAGGGCGGACCGCCGCGGCCCCAGCGCATGGCGGACGCAGCGTAGACGGCGAAATAGGCCTCCAGCGCTGCAGCCTCGCGCGTGCAGGCGATCACGCTGGACGCCACGCTGGCGCGGCGCACCTGGGTGCGCTTGGTCGCGTGGTAGCCGGCGCGGATCTCCGCCAGGGGGCGATCCAGATCGAGTACATGGGTCTGCAGCGGCTCGACCCGGTAACCGGCTGCGCGCGCAGCGTTCGCGAGTGCGTCGGCGTGGAGCTCGAAGGGGCTCAGGTTGACGCGCACGCGCAGGGCGTGCTGCGGCGCCTCGCGCAGAAAGACGCCGAGCGCATGGGCAGCCGCTTCGTCGGCGCACGGTGGCGCACACAGGCCCAGCGGGGCCAGCTCGAACTGGCGCAGCCCCAGCCGGCGGCGCTCGAAGGCCACGACCTTGCGCCCCGCCACGTCGAACGTGGCCTCGCGCAGGCCGATGGGCTCGGCCAGCGCTGCGCGCAGGGCCGGGTCGTGCAGCGGGTCTTCGGGCAGCGCGGCTGGGTTGTGCGGTGTCGCCATCGCTTGGCCCTCAGCGGCCCCTCGCCGCCGCCGCACCGGGCCGCGCGATGACCACCGTGAACTCGAACACCGTCGAGCCGATGATGTAGGCCGTCATGCCCAGCGATACAGTCCACATCGCGGCCTGCAGGCCCAGGCCGGCGAGCACGGCTGCGCCCAGCAGCGCGAAGGCCAGGAGCGTGGCCCCCAGGCTCAGCGCGAAGTCCAGCCCGAAGCGTTCCTTCACGAGGTAGAGCACGCTCAGCGGTGCGGCCACGAAGGACGACAGCACCCAGGGCGCGAGCGCGCGCACGAAGCTGCCCACGTCCTGCCAGGCGGCGCCGAAGGCCCAGGCGTAGAGGGCGTCGGGCAGGAGCAGCAGCACCGGCAGCAGGGCCAGGGCCACGAGGCTCGAGACGCGCAGGATGCGCAGCGCCTCCTCGCGCAGCCGGGCATCGTCGCCGCGCTGCGTGGCCGCGCGCGGGTAGTAGACCTGCGAGATGGCACCGCTCACGAGCCCGAGCGGCGCCTTGAGCAGCCGGCTCGTGAAGGCGTAGTAGGCCGCGGCCTGGGGCCCGAAGAGGCTCGTGAGCAGCAGCGGCAGACCTGAAGTCTGCGCCGCATCCGACAGCACGTGCGGGCCGTTGTAGGCCGCCAGCGGCCGGAAGTGGCGCAGCAGCCGGCCGATGCGCCGCCGCGGCACGCGCCACCCGAAACCCGTGGCGGCCAGGCCCGGCGCGAGCAGCGCCAGCGCGAAGAGCTGCCCGGCCACCGTGGCCACCACCAGCACGAGCGGCACGGCCCCGGCGGCCAGGGCGCCGCCGATCGACAAGCCCGCCGTCACCGCGGCCTGCAGCACGCGCGCCAGCGCCAGGCGCCGGAAGTCCTGCACCCGGGCGGCCCAGTTGGAAAGCACCTGCACCACCCCGCCGAGCAGCACATAGAGCGGCAGCCAGGCCAGCCCGTAGCGCGAGAGCGCCGGGCGCCACGCGAGCACGGCCGCCACCGCCAGCGCGCAGGTCAGGGCCACGCCCGCAGCCACCGCAAGGCTGCCCACGACGATGGCCGAGGCGCTGGCTGCGCGCCGCGGCAGCGCCACCGCCACCTCGAAACGCGCGCACACCAGCGGCAGCACGAAGCCGCCCCAGGCCAGGAAGACGACGAAGGCGCCGTAGGACTCGGGCGGGTACAGCCGGGTGAGTACGGGCAGCGCGGCCAGCGCGATGGCCTGCGCCACGGCGGTGCCGCCGGCCACGGTGAAGACGCTGGCCAGAAAGCTGCGGGAGCGCGGGGTGTGGCTCATGCAGCGTGCGCCTGGGTCGCGCCTTCAGCCGCCGGCAGGCCTGGATGCCAAGAAGGGATTACGCACCGTCAGCTGCGCGGCAAAGCGCTTGCCGTGCTGCAGATCCTCGCTCCACAGGGTCTTGCAGCCTGCGCCGAGCGCGGCTGCGACGATCAGCGCGTCATGGACGGACAGGCTATGGCGCTGGAGCAGCTCCAGTGCCCGGTCGTGCGTGTCCAGGCCCACCGGAACGATCGAGCACAGCCCGCGCGCGACATCCAGCACCTCGCGGATCTCACGCCACGGCATGCCGAACTTGCGCGAGGCCACGGAGGCGAACTCGTTGAGCACCTGCACGCTCATCACGCCACCCTGGGCCAGGAGCCGCTCGGCGAGATCGGCCTTGCGCGCGTCCGCGCTCACCAGGTAGAGCAGGACGTTGGAGTCGATGAAGGCCTCAGCGGCCGCGCTCATGGGCTGCCTCGCGGTCGAAGCCGATCTCGGCGGGCAGGCGACGCCTCAGGCGCCGCAAGCCGATCAGCCGGTCCTGCAGGCCCGGCTGCACGCTCACCGAGAAACCGCGGTCGCCCACGGCGACGACCTCGCACTGCACCCCGGGCTTCAGTTCGAGAGCCTTCACGAGGCTGGCCGGCAGGCGCAGCCCCAGGCTGTTTCCCCACTTTGTCACCTGCATGACGGGCTCGGTAGAGAGATATACATTCCAATGATTGTATATCCATTGCCCGGTGACCATCGGGGAACGCAGGCCCTGGCAGCCGTCGACCCTGCCGTCAGGTGGGGGTGTCGGCGAAGGCCGAGTGCCGTATCAGCTGCAGGCCGACCGCAGCGCGGCCGCCACTCTGTCCTGGTCGGCCTCGGCGAGGTCGGCGCTCATCGGCAGGCTCAGCACCTGCTGCGACACCTGCAGACTCACGGAGCAGCACTCCGGGCAGCAGTGCGCGGCATAGGCCGGCTGGTGGTGCAGCGGACGGGGGTAGTGGATGGCGGTGGGGATGCCCGCATCCTTGAGCGCGGCCTGCACGGCCAGGCGGTTCTCGACGAAGACCGTGTACTGGCCCCAGACGCAGTCGCGGTCGGGCCGCACGGCGAGCAGGCGCAGGCCCGGGATGCCCTGCAGCAGGTGCGCATAACGTGCCCCGAGGGCGTG
>CAILKA010000051.1 GCA_903834645.1 uncultured beta proteobacterium | reverse complement strand
TGCGTGAACCTGGCGATGGTGCGCGGCGGGCGCCACCTCGGCGACCGCGCCTGCTTCCCGGCCCACGTGGAGGAGGGTGCTGCCTGGGGCGGCAGCGAGCCCGAGACCGAAGCGGAGGTACCCGTGGAGCGGCAGGTGCTGGAGGCTTTCCTGGCCCAGCACTACCTGGCCCAGGTGCCCCCGCCCCTGCTCGTGCTCAGCCACGCAGTGCCGGCCGCCTTCCTGGAAGCGTTGTCTCACGCTTCAGGCGTGCGCGTGCGCGCCGTGCACCAGCCGCGCGAGCAGCGCCGGGCCTGGCTCGAGATGGCCGCCACCGGTGCCGAGCTGGCGCTGGCGCGGCTGCTGGCCGAGGAGGGTTCGCAGCGCGAGCGCACGCGCGCACTGGCCGAGGTGCTCGACCTGGACGCCGCCGACCTCGAGCGCCTGCGCATCGAGTGCTTCGACGTGAGCCACACCGCGGGCGAAGCCACCCAGGCCGCCTGCGTCGTGTATGAAGCCCACGCGATGCAGCCGGCGCAGTATCGGCGCTTCAACGTCGAGGGCGTGACGCCGGGCGACGACTACGCCGCCATGCGCCAGGTGCTGCAGCGGCGCTACGCCAGGCTCGCCGAGCCGGTGCAGGAGGGCGCCTCGCCGCGTGCCCGGCTGCCTGATCTCGTGCTCGTCGATGGTGGCCGCGGCCAGGTCTCGATGGCGCGCGAGGTTTTCAGCGAGCTCGGGCTGGACCTGTCGGTGATCGTGGGCGTCGAGAAGGGCGAGGGGCGCAAGGTGGGCCTGGAAGAACTCGTCTTTGCCGACGGGCGCGACAAGGTGGGGCTGGGTCGCGACTCGGCCGCGCTGATGCTCGTGGCGCAGATCCGCGACGAGGCGCACCGGTTTGCCATCACGGGCATGCGGGCGCGGCGGGCGCGGGTGCGCACGGGCGGCAGCCGGCTCGAGGACATCCCGGGCGTAGGCCCGAAGCGGCGGGCCCGGCTGCTGCAGCGCTTCGGGGGCGTGCGCGGCGTGGCCTCGGCCAGCGTCGAGGATCTGGCGAGCGTGGAAGGGGTTTCGCGTGAACTGGCCGAGGAGATCTACCGTGCATTGCATTGAATCAGGCGGCCCCCGCAGGCCGGTGGCGAGGCCGTTGGGGCGCCTGCACCTGGCAGGCCTGGCCGGCGTGATCGCGGCCATGTGGCTGTCTGGTTGCGGCACGCGCACCCTTCCGCCGGCTGCACCAGCCGGCCCTTCCAGCCCTTCCAGCCCCGCCGGACCGGCCGCCCCCGTGGTTGCGCCGTCCGCACCCGCGCCTGGCACGGTTTCGCCCGCTGCACCGGCACCCGCTGCCGGACCGTCTCCCGCTCCTGCGCCCGGTGCCGGCCCCGGTACGCGTTCGAGCCCGCCGCCGCCGGGTGCCGGGCCTGCGCTGCCCGTTCCGTCCCGCGTGCGGAGCTGGGAAGAGTACCGGGCGCAGGCGGCTCGCCGCATGGTGGCCGCCCACCCGGGCGGCAGCTACATGGGAAGGGTGCCTGAGCCGCTGCTGGCGATCCCGGTGCTGGAGGTGGAACTGCAAGCCGACGGCCGGGTGCGCGACATCCGCGTGCTGCGCCAGCCGGGCCAGGCGCGTGACACGGTGCAGCTCGCCATCGCGGCGGTGCACCGGGCTGCTCCCTTCGGTCCGGTGGAACACCTGCCGCGCCCCTGGCGCTTCACCGAAGCCTTCCTGTTCGACGATGCGCGCCGCTTCAAGCCCCGCAGCCTGGATTGACCTCAGTGCAGGTGGGTGCGCCCGCCGATGACCCGCCCGGCGGCGGAGGCAGCGCGTGCGGGCACAATCGAGCCCATGTTCTTCACGCTGCCGACGCTGCTGACCTGGGCCCGGATCGTGGCGATCCCGCTGGTGGTGGGCATCTTCTACCTGCCTTGGGAGCCAGCCACGCAGAACCTCGTGGCGACGGTGCTCTTCGTGGCGATCGCGCTCACCGACTGGCTCGACGGCTGGCTGGCCCGCAGGCTGAACCAGGCCTCGGCCTTCGGGGCCTTTCTCGATCCGGTGGCCGACAAGCTGCTCGTGTGCGCGACGCTGCTCATCCTGCTCCAGCTCGACCGCGTGAACGCCTTCGTGGCGCTCGTCATCGTCGGTCGCGAGATCTCGATCTCGGCGCTGCGCGAGTGGATGGCCCAGATCGGTGCCTCGCGCAGCGTGGCCGTCCACATGGTGGGCAAAGTCAAGACCGTGGTGCAGATGGTGGCCATCCCGTTCCTGCTCTACGAGGGCCGCCTCTTCGGCCTCCTGGACACCCGGCTGTGGGGCACGGTCCTGATCCACGCCGCGGCCGTGCTGACCATCTGGTCGATGGCCTACTACCTGCGCCGCGCGCTGCCCGAAATCCGGGCACGCGCACGCTGAACGCTTCGTGCATCCGGACGCTGGCCGCCGCGCCGCCCTGCTGGCGGCGATGCCGGTGGTGTTCGTGCTCATCTGGAGCACCGGGTTCGTGGTGGCGCGCCTGGGCATGCCGCACGCGCCCCCCATGACCTTCCTGGCCTGGCGCTTCGCGTTCTCGGTGGTGGCGTTCCTGCTGTGGATACGCTGGGCTGGCGTCACCTGGCCTCGCGATCCCGTGCAGTGGGGGCACCTGGCCGTGGTGGGTGTGCTCATGCACACCTGCTACCTCGGAGGCGTGTGGGCGGCGGTCAAGGCCGGGATGTCGGCTGGAACGGCAGCGCTGATCGTCGGGCTGCAGCCGATCCTCACGGCGCTGTGGCTCTCGAGCCGCGCCTCGAGCCAACGTGCCACCACCGTGCAGTGGCTCGGCCTCGTGCTGGGGCTGGCCGGACTCGTGCTCGTGGTGTGGCGCAAGCTGGGGTTGGGCGAGGCCAGCGCGCCGACGATCCTGCTGGCCGTGGGTGCGCTGCTGGGCATCACGATCGGCACCCTCTACCAGAAGCACCACGTGAAGCCCGCCGATGTGCGCAGCGCCAACGCGGTCCAGTTGATGGCGGCGCTCGTCGTGGCGCTGCCTCTGGCAGCCCTCGAGAGCGAGCCCGTGCGCTGGACGCCGCAGATGATCGGCGCGATGGTGTGGTCGGTGCTCGTGCTGACCCTGGGCGGCAGCTCGCTGCTGGTGCTGCTCATCCAGCGCGGCGCAGCCACGCAGGTCACGAGCCTGCTCTACCTGGTGCCGCCCTGCACGGCGGTGATGGCCTGGCTGCTCTTCGGCGAAGCCCTCACCGGGCTCGTGCTCACCGGCATGGCGCTCACTGCGGCCGGCGTGTGGCTCGTCGTGCGGCAGACTGTAGGCCCCGCGCCGTCCGGCGCCCCGAAGTCCTGAAACCCCGTGAGGCCAGGTGCACAACATCCCGGTGACCTCGTTTCCATGATCCGCAAGACCTGCAAGGCCCGACCATGACGACTGCTCCCATCCGCATTGCCGTGATCCCTGGCGATGGCATCGGCCAGGAAGTGATGCCAGAGGGGCTGCGCGCCCTCGACGCCGCGGGGCGTCGCTTCGGCATCTCGCTGCAGCTGGACGCCTTTGACTTTGCCAACTGCGAGTACTACGCCCGGCACGGCCAGATGATGCCCGACGACTGGAAGGACAGGATCGGCGGGCACGACGCCATCTTCTTTGGCGCCGTCGGCTGGCCCGCAACGGTTCCCGACCATGTGTCGCTGTGGGGCTCGCTGCTGAAGTTCCGGCGCGAGTTCGACCAGTACGTGAACGTGCGTCCGGCGCGCCTGATGCCGGGCATCCGCTCGCCACTGGTGGACCGCCAGGGCCAGCCGCTGGCACCCGGCGCCATCGACATGCTGATCGTGCGCGAGAACACCGAGGGCGAGTACTCGTCGGTGGGCGGGCGCATGTACGAGGGCACCGAGCGCGAGATCGTGATGCAGCAGACGATCATGTCGCGCCAGGGCGTGGACCGGGTGCTGAAGTTCGCCTTCGAGCAGGCCATGCGCCGTCCGCGGCGCAAGCTCACCTCGGCCACCAAGAGCAACGGCATCGCGATCACCATGCCCTACTGGGACGAGCGCGTGGAGGCGATGGCGCAGCACTACCCGGACGTGGCGGTGGACCGCTTCCACATCGACATCCTCACCGCGCACTTCGTGCAGCGGCCGCAGCATTTCGATGTCGTCGTGGCGAGCAACCTCTTCGGCGACATCCTCTCCGACCTCGGCCCGGCCTGCACCGGCACGATCGGAATTGCGCCCTCGGCCAACCTCAACCCCCGCCGCCAATGGCCGAGCCTCTTCGAGCCGGGGCATGGCTCCGCGCCGGACATCGCCGGCCGTGGCCTGGC
>CAILKA010000050.1 GCA_903834645.1 uncultured beta proteobacterium | reverse complement strand
GGCGTTCATCACCTGCAGCCGGTAGCTGTTCTCGAGCGAGCCCTCGTCCACCAGGCGGGACAGCGCGCCGCGGTCTCGTATGACGTCGACCTTGAAGGGGCTGCGCCACACCAGGCTCATCCCGACCATGGCCACGATCATGAGCAGCACGCCCGAGTAGGCGAGCACGCGTGGGCGCAGCACGCGACGCCAGGTCTGCGCAGCCGACCCGTGCCCGGCGAGGCTGTTCTCTGTGGCGTAGCGCACGAGGCCGCGCGGATAGCCCATCTTGTCCATCACGCCGTTGCACACGTCCACGCAGGCGGCACAGCCGATGCACTCGTACTGCAGGCCCTTTCGGATGTCGATGCCGGTGGGGCACACCTGCACGCACAAGCCGCAGTCGATGCAGTCGCCCAGGCCGGCCCCGCGAGGATCGATCCTGCGGCCCCGCGCTCCGCGTGGCTCGCCACGTGTGGGGTCGTAGCTGATGATCAGCGTGTCGCGGTCGAACATCGCCCCTTGGAAGCGCGCGTACGGGCACATGTACTTGCATACCTGCTCGCGCAGGAAGCCTGCATTGCCGTAGGTGGCCAGGCCGTAGAACAGTACCCAGAAGGTCTCCCACGGTCCGAAGCCCAGGGTCAGCGCTTGTGCCCACAAGTTGCGGATGGGCGTGAAGTAGCCCACCAGCGTGAAGCCTGTCCACAGCGAAACCGCGAGCCACACCCCATGCTTGGCCACCTTGCGCCACGAACGGTCGAGGCTCCAGGGCCCGGTGTCGAGCCGGATGCGGGAGGCACGGTCACCCTCGATGCGGCGCTCCACCCACAGGAACATCTCGCTGTAGACCGTCTGCGGGCAGGCATAGCCGCACCACAGCCTTCCGGCCACTGCCGTGAAGAGGAACAGGGAGTAGGCGCAGACGATCAGAAGGCCCGTCAGGTAGATGAAGTCCTGCGGGTAGAGCACCAGCCCGAACACGTAGAAGCGACGGCTGACGAGATCGAAGAGGATGGCCTGGCGGTCGTTCCAGCTCAGCCAGGGCAGGCCGTAGTAAAGCAGCTGCGTCGCCCATACCAGCGCCCAGCGCCAGCCCGCAAACCATCCGCTGACGGCACGAGGGTAGATCTTGCGCTGCTTCTGGTACAGCGAGACGATGCGCGTGGACGCATCGTCGCCTTCCAGCCGCACCGTGCCGCTCTCCCCCATGGGCCGCTCAGCGCGATGCGACAGCAGTCGTTGACCGCGACAGGCTCATCACGTAGCCGGCCAGCACGTGAACCTGCTCGGGGCTCAGGCGCTGCCCGAACGCCGGCATCACGTTCTGCTTGCCTGCCGTCACCATGGCGACGATCGCAGGCTCGCCCCAGCCATGGAGCCACACCTTGTCGGTCAGGTTCGGGGCTCCCAGGGCGATGTTGCCCTTGCCGTCAGGCCCGTGGCACCCTGCGCAGGCGCCGAACTTGGGCTTGCCCAGGCCTGCAGCCACCGAATCGTGCGCGCTGCCTGACAGGCTCAGCACGTACTGCGCCACGTTGCGCACGTCCTCGGGTCCGCCGAGCGCCGCGGCCATCGCCGGCATCACGCCGACGCGACCCTGGGTGATGGTCTCCTTGATGGCCTGGTGCGTGCCTCCCCATGACCAATCCTGATCGGTGAGGTTCGGGAAGCCCTTGCTGCCACGCGCGTCCGACCCATGGCAGGCGGCACAGTTGTTCAGGTACAGGCGCTCGCCGATGCCCATGGCCTGAGGATCGCGCGCCAGATCCTCGGCGCTCATCGACGCATAGCGGGCGTAGACGGGCTTGAGTGCAGCTTCCGCGCGTGAGGTCTCGGCGGCCAGCTGCCCGGCGCTGGACCAATTCAAGGAACCCGGATGGCTGCCCAGGCCCGGATAGAACACGAGGTAGGCGGCCGAAAACACCACCGTGATCACGAACAGGCCCATCCACCATCGAGGCAGCGGGTTGTTCAGCTCCCGCAGATCCTCGTCCCAGACATGACCTGTGGTGTTGTCCTCGGCCATCACGCGGCGCCGGCTCGCGATGATGAGCAACACGAGGCAGGCCACCAGGCTGACCACGGTCGCGCCCGCGATGTAGAGCGACCAGGCGCCCGACAGGAAGTCACTCATCCGCGCTCTCCGGCTGCAGGTTCGTCCTCGATGAAGGGCAGCCTCGCAGCCTCGTCGAACTCTGCGCGCCGCCGGCGCTGCCAGGACCACACGGCAATGCCGACGAACAACAGCAGGCTGGCCACGGTGACCAGGCTGCGCAAGTCGTTGATGTCCATCCCCTCATCCTCCCTTCACTTCACCGCGGTGCCCAGCACCTGCAGGTAGGCCACGATCGCGTCGAGCTCGGAACGCCCGTTGACAGCCTCTGCGGCCTTGGCAATCTCCTCATCGGTATAGGGCACGCCGACGCGGCGCAAGGCCTGCATCCGTGGCCCCATGGAAGCGGGATCGATGGCGGCCTTCTCGAGCCACGGGTAGTCAGGCATGTTGGACTCCGGCACGAGCGAGCGCGGTGCGATCAGGTGCAGGCGATGCCAGTCGTCGCTGTACTTTCCGCCCACGCGGTGCAGGTCTGGCCCCGTGCGCTTGCTGCCCCACTGGAACGGGTGGTCGTAGACGAACTCGCCAGCTTGCGAGTACGAGCCGTAGCGCAGCGTCTCGGAGCGAAAGGGCCTCACCATCTGCGAGTGGCAGTTGTAGCAACCCTCGCGGATGTAGACGTCGCGCCCGGCCAGTTGCAGCGCCGTGTAGGGCTTGAGGCCCTCCACCGGCTGTGTCGTCGAGCGCTGGAAGAAGAGCGGGACGATCTCCACGAGCCCTCCGACGGCCACGGCCAGCAGGATCAGCACGATCATCAGGAAGTTGCTGGTCTCGATCTTCTCGTGACCGGTGGGGCGGCGTTGGTCAGCCATGTGGTTCCTTCCGGCGGATTCAGGCGTGTGCGAGAGCCGGAGCCGGCACGCGTACGGCAACGCTGCGCCCCGAGCGCACCGTCATGACCACGTTCCAAGCCATGAGCAGCATGCCCCCCAGGTAGAGCAGGCCGCCACCCAGGCGGATGACGTAGAAGGGGAACGAGGCCTTGACGCTTTCCACGAACGTGAAGGCGAGCGTGCCGTCCGGGTTCACGGCGCGCCACATCAGGCCTTGCATCACACCGGCGATCCACATCGCCGCGATGTAGAGCACGATCCCGATCGTGGCGATCCAGAAGTGCAGCTCGATGGCGCGCGTGCTGTACATCGCCTGGCGCCCGTACATGCGCGGGATCAGGTGGTACAGGCACCCCATCGAGATGAGGCCTACCCAGCCCAGCGCGCCGCTGTGCACGTGGCCGACCGTCCAGTCGGTGTAGTGACTCAGCGCATTGACCGTCTTGATCGACATCATCGGCCCCTCGAAGGTCGACATGCCGTAGAAGGACAGCGAGACGATCAGGAACTTCAGGATCGGGTCGTCGCGCAGCTTGTGCCAGGCCCCCGACAGCGTCATGATCCCGTTGATCATCCCGCCCCAGCTCGGTGCCTGCAGGATCAGCGAGAAGAGCATGCCGATGGACTGCGCCCAATCCGGCAGGGCCGTGTAGTGCAGGTGGTGCGGGCCCGCCCACATGTAGGTGAAGATCAGGGCCCAGAAGTGCACGATCGACAGCCTGTAGCTATAGACCGGGCGCTCGGCCTGCTTGGGGATGTAGTAATACATCATCCCGAGGAAGCCCGCGGTGAGGAAGAAGCCCACGGCGTTGTGGCCGTACCACCACTGCACCATCGCGTCCTGCACACCGGCGTAGGCGGAGTAGCTCTTCGTGAGCGAGACCGGAATCGCGGCGCTGTTGACGATATGCAGCAGCGCCACCGCCAGGATGAACGCACCGAAGAACCAGTTGGCCACGTAGATGTGGCGCACCTTGCGTGTGCCCACGGTGCCGAAGAAGACGACCGCGAAGGCCACCCAGACCACGGCGATCAGGATGTCGATGGGCCACTCGAGTTCGGCGTACTCCTTGCCGCTCGTGAAGCCCAGAGGCAGCGACAACGCGGCAAGCACGATCACGAGTTGCCAGCCCACGAACGTGAACATCGCCAGGCCCGGTGCGAACAGGCGCGTCTGGCAGGTGCGCTGCACGACGTGGTAGCAGGTGGCAAACAGCACGCTGCCGCCGAACGCGAATATCACCGCGTTGGTGTGCAGCGGCCGCAGCCGCCCGTAGCTGAGCCAGGGGATGCCGAAGTTGAGCTCAGGCCAGGCGAGCTGCGCGGCGATCACCACACCCACCAGCATGCCCACCACACCCCACAGCACGGCCGCAAGCGCAAAGAGCCGCACCACGTCGTCGCTGTAGACCGCTTCAGATTCCTGTTGCTTCACACGTGACTCCTGAGGCGATCAGCTCGACGGCCTGTGCTCAGGATTGTTGAGGCGACGCACCGGCGGCACCTTGACCTTCGTCAAGCGCACCGGTCTCTTCGACGAGCGCCCTGCCCGCCTCCAGGTCGAGGTCATCGAACTGCCCGGCGTGAACGGCCCATCCGAAGATGCCCACGATCCCGAGCACGAGCGCGGCAGACATCGGGATCAGCAGGAACAAGATGTCCATGGAGTCCTCTTG
>CAILKA010000049.1 GCA_903834645.1 uncultured beta proteobacterium | reverse complement strand
GGTATGTGGGCGAGGCTTTTGACGATTTGGTGCGCCTGGCCGAAGAGCACCGCATCGACTGCGATCTCATCGCGTGCGGCCGGATCAAGGCTGCCGCCACCACGGGCGGGGAAGCGTCGGTGCGTGACCTGCAAAAGGTGTGCGACGCGCTGGCGGTGCCCTACCAGATGCTGGATCGGGAGCAGCTCTGTGCACGCACCGGAGCTGATTACTACAAGCTGGGCATCTTCACCGAGGTAGGCCACCTGGTGCAGCCTGCCGCCCTGATCCGAGGCCTCGCAGATGCGCTGCCTCAGGGGGTGATGCTGCACGAGAACTCCCCGGTGGTCTCCCTGCGACAGCAGGGCTCCAAGTGGCTGCTCCAGACGCCGGAGGCACGAATCACGACCGACACCGTGATCATGGCTGCCAATTCCTGGGTCAAGTCTTTCGGCTACCTGCGCGACCGGCTGGTGACGATCTACACCTACGCAGCCATCACCGAAGCCATCGCGCCATCGGACCAGGGCCAACTGGGCAGCTTGCCAGCCTGGGGTGTGCTGCCTGCGCACAGGCTGGGCACGACGCTTCGTCGGGTGGGTTCGGACCGTCTCCTGGTGCGCTCCCTGTATGCATACGAGCGCGGCGTTTCACCTGCATACGCGCAGGCCGCCCTGCTGGACCGCTTTCACCGCCGCTACCCGGGCCTTGCCCACGTGGGGTTCGAGCATGTCTGGGGTGGCACGACTGCCTTGACCATGAACGGATCGCCGTACTGGGGCCGCATCGATGAGGGTCTGTACGCCTCCGCCGGCTGCAACGGGTCTGGCATCGTCAAGGGTACGGCGCTTGGCAAGCGGCTTGCCGACTTCGCATGTGGACGGGCTGTGGATCAAGACCTGCTCTCGGCCTACGGCACAGCGAATCTGATTGCGCCGGAACCACTGCGTACCGTGGGTTTCCACGTCATCTCGGCGTGGGAAGGACGCAAGGCCGGTCTGGAGTCCTGATGCAGGGTGATACGGGCTTGCCCCTGCACAGGTGGTTGGTGGGTCAGATCAAGAGCCGCTGAGTCATGGGTCTTCGCGGATGCAGGCAGCCCTTTGGGACATCGTTCGCTCACACGACGGAAAGGAACTGAACATGAAGAAGTTACTGGTTGCGAGCCTCCTGGCAGCGGTATCCGCCATGCCCGCCATGGCCCAGAAGACCACTCTCAATGTGGGGCTTGCCTCAGCCGACGTGGGCGTACTGGACCCACACATGAACTCGGCCACGCCCGGCAAGGCTTTTCTGCAGCAGATATTCAACGGCCTCGTGCGGCTGAAGCCGGGCGAGATCAGCCCGGAGTTCATCGAACCCGATCTGGCCGAAAGCTGGACTTCATCGCCCGACGGCAAGGTCTGGACCTTCAAGCTGCGCCGCGGCGTGCAATGTCATCATGGCTTCGGTGAGTTCACCTCGGCGGACGCGGTCTTCTCGCTCAAGCGCGCGGCCACCCGCGAAACGTCGACCTTTTCGTCCGACTACACCCAGTTCGACAACGTCGAGGCCCCTGACAAGTACACGGTCAGGATCACGTTGAAGACGGTGCTGCCCTCGCTGCTGGGCATGGTCATGAACTACCACGGCGGCAACATGGTGTGCAAGGCCGCCGTTGACCAGATGGGCAACGACGGGTTTCGTCGCCGGCCCATCGGCACCGGCCCCTTCGCCTTTGCCGAGTACTTGCCGCAGCAGTACGGCAAGCTGGTGGCCCACGACGCCTACTTTCGCGGCAAGCCGATCCTGCGCGAGGTCTTTTACCGTCTGATCCCTTCAGACGCCTCCCGCGATCTGGCCTTCCAG
>CAILKA010000048.1 GCA_903834645.1 uncultured beta proteobacterium | reverse complement strand
GTCTTCAAGCTCGCCGCCGCTTGTCTGAGCGCAGCGAACGCAGTGAGCGAAGCGAGTTCGGCGGCGGGGCCCGAAGCCCGAGCACCGCAGGGAAGCCGGCCCCGTCGCGCGCCCCCGCCCCCGCCCCTGCGCCGCACGCGCGAGCGGACTGCGTGTCCAACCCCTCAACAGTCAAACTGACAGCCGCACCAACTCAGCCACATGCTCCCCCAACGCCAGGCAAGAAGTCAGCCCCGGGCTCTCGATCCCCAGCATTTGCACCAGCCCCGGCAACCCGTGATCTCCAGGCCCCTGCACGAGGAAGTCCGCCGCCGGCTCCCCCGGCCCGCTGAGCTTGGGTCGCACCCCCGTGTAGGCGGGCACCAGCGCGCCCTCCTGCAAGCCCGGCCAGTAGCGCCGGATGTCGCGCTCGAAGGCAGCTTGCCGGGAGGCGTCCACCGAGTAATCGAGCTCCTCCTCGGCCACGCCCGCCGGCAGCCATTCCACGTCCGGTCCGAAGCGAGCCTGGCCGCCCAGGTCCAGCGTGAGATGCACGCCCAGGCCACCATCGACGGGGGTGGGGTAGATGAGGCATGAGAAGGGAGCGCGCCCCGCCAACGAGAAGTAGTGCCCCTTGGCCACGCGCTGAGCCGGGTAGGCCGAAACGGGCAGGCCTGCGATGGCCGACGCCACGCGGTGCGTGCCCAGGCCCGCCGCGTTGACGAGCCAGTGGCAACCCAATTCGAAGGATTCGTCGCCTCCTGAGCGCACCACCCAGCCCCCCGAGCCATCCCGCTGCGCCCCTTCGAAGGGGCTCTTGAGCGCCAGCATCGCGCCGGCCGCTTCGGCCTCGCCCAGCAGCGAGGTCATCAGCGCGTGGCTGTCGACGATGCCACTGTCGGGCGAGTGCAGGGCCGCCACGCAGGCCCCGGAGAGCGCGGGCTCCAATTCGCGCGCATGTGCGCCGTCGATGGGCTTGAGCGCATGCACGCCGTTGGCGTGGCCGCGCCGCAGGATCTCGTCGAGCTTGGCCTGCTCGGTCGGCGAGGTGGCCACCACCAGCTTGCCGCAGCGCCGGTGCGGCACGCCGCGCTCGGCGCAGTAGGCGTAGAGCAGCTCGCGCCCGCGCACGCACAACCGGGCCTTGAGGCTGCCGGGCGGGTAGTACAGGCCCGCGTGGATCACCTCGCTGTTGCGCGAGGACACACCGCTCCCGAACGCCCCTTCCCGTTCGACGATCACGACTTCGAGGCCGACTCGCGCAAGGGCCCGTGCCACGGCCAGCCCGACCACGCCGGCCCCCACCACCACCGCATCCACTCGGTCCATGGGTGCCATTGTCCGGCAGGCTCGGGTGGGCGTGCTATCGTGAGACTCAATGGCGTGGGCCAGGCCCCGCGAATCGTACGTGGCGCGCTTTCCTGCGCCATCCTCTCCTTATCACCATCCATCTCTCGTCATGTCTTACGAAATCGATCTCTCTGGCCGCGTCGCATTCGTGACCGGCGCCTCCAGCGGTCTGGGCTCACAGTTCGCCCGCACGCTTGCCCGCGCGGGCGCTGGAGTCGTCCTGGCCGCGCGCCGCATGGAACGGTTGAAGACGCTGCGGGCGGAGATCGAGGCGGCGGGAGGGGACGCCCACGTGGTCGAGCTCGATGTGACCGACACCGACAGCATCAAGGCGGCAGTGGCCCACGCCGAGACGGAGATGGGCACGATCGACATCCTGATCAACAACTCGGGCGTGAGCACGACCCAGAAGCTCGTCGACGTCACGCCCGAGGACTACGACTACGTGATGCAGACCAACACCCGCGGCGCCTTCTTCGTCGCGCAGGAGGTGGGCAAGC
>CAILKA010000047.1 GCA_903834645.1 uncultured beta proteobacterium | reverse complement strand
GGTTGGCTCGCACGCGGGGTGATGCGCGAGGCGGCGCGCACGATGATGGAGCGCTACGACGTGCGTCCGCGCGACCCGGCGCTGCGCAGCTCGAAGTTCTCCGGCGGCAACCAGCAAAAGCTCGTGCTCGCGCGCGAGGCGGCGCAGGCCCCGCGCGTGCTGCTCGTGGGCCAGCCCACGCGTGGCGTGGACATCGGTGCGATCGAGTTCATCCACGCGCGGCTGCGCGAGATGCGCGACGCGGGCGGCGCGGTGCTGCTCGTGTCCACCGAGCTCGACGAGATCCTCGCGCTGGCCGACCGGGTCCTCGTGATGAACGCCGGGTGCCTGGCCGGTGAGCTGCCCATCGCGCAGTGCGACGAGCGCACGCTCGGGCGGCTGATGGGCGGGGCGCAGGCGGGCGTGCCGGCCTGAGCGGGCCGATCCAGCAGCAGCAGGCACGAGAGATGTCCACCACGCACGCCGAAATTCCGCGCTGGCTCGACCTCGTGGTGCTGCCGATCTTCAACCTCGTGCTCGCGCTCCTGGTGGCGGGGGTGGTCGTGCTCGTGGCCGGGCTCGATCCGGCGCAGGTGGTGACGCTGCTGATCAAGGGAGCCTTCGGCTCTCAGACCGGCCTGAGCTACACCCTCTACTACGCCACGACCTTCGTCTTCACGGGCCTGGCGGTGGCGGTGGCCTTCCACGCGGGCCTGTTCAACATCGGGGGCGAAGGGCAGGCGATGATGGGTGGGCTCGGGGCGGGGCTGGCCGCACTGGCGCTGGCGCCCCAACTGCCGGCATGGCTGATGCTGCCGCTGATGGTGATCGCCGCCATGGCATTTGGCCTGGCCTGGGCGGCCGTGCCTGCGGCGCTGCAGGCCTGGCGCGGCAGCCACGTGGTCATCACCACGATCATGTTCAATTTCATCGCGAGCGCCCTGCTCGTCTACCTGCTCGTGGACGTGCTCAAGGAGCCGGGCAACATGTCGCCCGAGACGCGCGAGTTCGCCCCGAGCGCCCACCTGCCGGGCATGCACGTGGTGCTGGGCGCCCTGGGCGTGGAGTGGCCGCGCACGCCGCTGAACCTGAGCATCGTGCTGGCGGTGCTGGCGGCTGTCGGCGTGGCTCTGCTGCTGTGGCGCAGCGCCCCGGGCTACGCGCTGCGCGCCACCGGCTTCGCACCCGAGGCGGCGCGCTATGGCGGCATCTCCCCACGCGCCCAGGTGATGGGCTCGATGATGCTCTCCGGGGCGCTGGCCGGGCTCGTGGGCATCAACGAGATCGCCGGCGTGCACCACCGCGTGCTCGTGGACTTCACGGCCGGCGCCGGCTTTGCCGGGATCGCGGTGAGCCTGATCGGGCGCAACCACCCGGTGGGCATCGTGCTGGCGGCGCTGCTGTTCGGTGCCCTTTACCAGGGCGGCGCCGAGCTCGCCTTCGAGGTGCGCGGCTTCTCGCGTGACATGGTCTTCACGCTGCAGGGGCTCGTGGTGCTCTTTGCCGGGGCGCTGGGGCACGTGGCCGCGCCCACGCTGGCGCGCCTGCTCGTGCGGCCGCCACGCGCGGCGAGCGGGGCCGCCGGGGCGGCCTGAGGACGCGGCGATGGACGAGACCTTCTTCGGAACCGTGCTGGCCTCGACGCTGCGCGTGTCCACGCCGCTCGTGCTCGGCGCGCTGGCCGGCTGCCTGAGCGAGCGCGCCGGCGTCATCGACATGGGCCTGGAAGGCAAGATGCTGATGACGGCCTTCGTGGCCGCCGCCGCGGGCGTGGCCACCGGCTCGCTCGCGCTTGCGCTGCTGGCGGCGGTGGCTGCGGGTGTGGCGCTCTCCATGCTGCAGGGCTATGCCTGCGTCACGCACCGCGGCGACCAGGTCGTCACGGGCATGGCCATCACGATGACCGCCGCCGGCCTCACCGTGGTGCTGGGCATCGCCTGGTTCGGCCTGGGCGGGCAGACCCCGCCCGTGCCCGATTCGGTGCGGTTGTCGCCGCACGGGCAAGCCCTGGGCGAGGCGGTTGCTGCAGTCCCGCTCGTGGGGCGCACCCTCGCGCTGGCCCTGACCGGGCACAACCTGCTCGTCTACGGCGCCCTTGCGCTGGTGGGCGGGGTGTGGTGGCTGCTGTACCGCACGAGCCTGGGCCTGCGGCTGCGCGCCACGGGGGAGAATCCGGCGATGGTGGATGCCGCGGGTCTGTCGGTGACGGGGCTGCGCTACGGGGCGCTGGCGGGCAACGGCGTGCTGTGCGCACTGGCCGGCGCCTACCTCGTGCTCGGGCTGAACGCGGGTTTCAACCCCCACATGACGGCCGGGCGCGGGTACATGGCGCTGGCCGCGATGATCTTCGGCAAGTGGCACCCCGGTGGGGCGCTGGCCGCGTGCCTGCTCTTCGGCTTTCTCGATGCGTTGTCGATCCGGCTGCAAGGTGCGCCGATGCCTGGGGTGCTGGGCGGCGGCGCGGTGCCGGTGCAGGCCATCCAGGCCCTGCCCTACGTGCTCACCGTGGTGCTGCTGGCGGGCTTCTTCGGCCGCGCACGCGCACCGCGCGCATTGGGCGTGCCCTACCTGAAGGAGCGGTGATGCCAGCACTGGACCTCGCCACCGAGGCGCGCCTGATCCAGGCCGCGCTCGCCGCGCGCGACCGGGCCTACGCGCCCTACTCCGGCTTCCACGTGGGCGCGGCGCTGCTGGACACGGCCGGTGGCGTGCACGCCGGCTGCAACGTCGAGAACGCGGCCTACCCCCAGAGCCAGTGCGCCGAGGCCAGCGCCATCGGCGTGATGGTGGCCGCCGGCTCCAGGCGCATCATGGCGGTGGCCGTGGCTGGCCAGGGCCCCTCGCCCGTGACCCCTTGCGGGGGCTGTCGCCAGCGCCTGCGCGAGTTTGCGGCCGACCACACGCCCGTGCTCGTGGCTGATCCGAGCGGGCTGCGGCTGCGCACGACGCTGGGCGAGCTGCTGCCGCACGCCTTCGGCCCGGCGCACCTGGAGCCCGGGCAATGAGCACCCTGCACGCGCCGGCGGCGGACGCCGCCATCGAGGCCAGCGTGGCGCGGCTGCACGCAGCTCGGGGCGATCGGCCCGTGCCGCGCGTGGCGCTGCTGCTGGGCTCGGGCTGGGGTGCTGCGGCTGAGGCGGTGCAAGATGCGGTGGACGTGGACTACGCGCAGCTGCCCGCCTTCCCCGAGCTGGCGGTAGGTGGCCACGCGGGCCGGGTGCGCCTGGGCACGCTCGGGGGCCGCGCGGTGGCCATGCTGCTGGGGCGCGCGCACGCTTACGAGAGCGGCGAGGCGCATGCGATGCGCGGGGCTGTACGCACCCTCGCGCGGCTGGGCTGCCG
>CAILKA010000046.1 GCA_903834645.1 uncultured beta proteobacterium | reverse complement strand
TGCCTGCGCGTGGAGATGGAGCTGCCCGCGCGCGTGGCGCTGCTGCGCGAGGAATACTCCCACTTCGTGGCCGACACGGCCGCCCTGTGCGCGCGGCTGGACGCGCTGCGCGAAGCGCGCGGGCACGAAGGCGTGGACAGCTGGCAGGCGCTGGCCCACGCCGGGCGCATCGACGAGCTCGTCGCGGCCCTGCTCGAGACCCACTACGACCCCGTCTACCTGCGCTCGATGGCGCGCAACTACGCCCGCTTCGCGCAGGCGCATGAGGTGGTGATCGACAGCGGCTCCCCGGATGTGCTGGCGCGCGCCGCCGCAGCCGTCGTCGAACTGTCCTGCATCAAGCCCGAGGCCCCAGGCTCCACCTAGACTCGGGCGCCATGCCCCTGATCGACCTGCGCCGCGCCCGTGAGGAGTCACGGCAGTTCGGCTCGCGCGAGGTGGACGCCCTGCGGCCGCTGCGCTGGCTGGTACTCGGCTGGCGCGACCTGCTTGCCTGCCCCGTTCCCGGCCTCGTGCACGGCGTGGCGATCGCCGCCTTCGGTGCGCTGCTGCTGGCGCTCGCGCACGACCGATTCTGGCTGCTCGCGGGCGCGTTTTCGGGCTTCCTGATCGTCGCCCCGATCCTGGCCACAGGGCTTTACCGGGTGAGCAGCGAGCTTGAGCGCGGCCGGCGCACGACGCTGCGCGAGACACTGGCGGTGTGGGTGCCGCAAGACGGGCGGCTCGTGGTGTTCGGGCTGCTGCTGGGCTTGGCCGGGACGGGCTGGGTGATGACCTCCGCCTCGCTCGTCACGGGCTTCTCGAGCGTGCCGGTCACGCGGCCCGTCGAGTTCATCCGCCACGTGGTGCTGGACGAATCGTCCTGGCTGTTCGCCGCCTGGCTGGCCCT
Organism: uncultured beta proteobacterium; assembly: GCA_903834645.1. Taxonomy (GTDB): domain Bacteria; phylum Pseudomonadota; class Gammaproteobacteria; order Burkholderiales; family Burkholderiaceae_C; genus Rubrivivax. Next base: position 987 of record CAILKA010000046.1, on the reverse strand, counting down.
GGGCGGCGTGCTCGCCGCGCCCGTCTTCGCCTCCTGCGTCGTGGCGCTGCCATTGCTGCTGGATACGCGCAGCGGCGTGCTCGGTGCCGTGCTCACGAGCTGGCGCGTCGTGCTGCGCAACCCCTTGCCGCTGGCTCTGTGGGCGGCGTTGCTGCTGGCGCTCACGCTCGCGGGCATGGCCGGCGCCCTCGTGGGCCTCGTGGTGGTGGTGCCGTGGCTCGCGCACGCGAGCTGGCACGCCTACCGTGATCTCGTGGATCCCCGGGCCGGCTCAAAGGCCGGTTGAGGCGCCGCCCATGTTCGGCTTCAGCGAGGAGGAGATCGCCCAGTTCGGCCTGACCTTCGGGGTGGGTGCCTTCATGCTTTACATGGTGTTCATCATCTTCCAGCTCGCGCGCGAGTCCAAGGCGGGGCGGCTGGGCACCTTCGTGCTCTTCCTCGCGCTCGGCTTCGGGCTCGTGGGCTTCGCGGCCAAGGGGGTCATCAAGCTCTTCATCGGGGGGGCATGAAAAAGGGCGCCGCACGGCGCCCTCTCTTCGTATCCACGGGCTCGCAGAGCCCGACCCGTCTCACCCCATGTGCAGGCCGCCGTTGCAGGAGAAGTCCGCACCCGTGGTGAAACCGGAATCCTCGCCCGCGAGCCAGCCCACGATCGAGCCGATCTCCTCGGGCGTGCCCAGGCGCTTCACCGGGATCGTGGCCACGATCTTCTCCAGCACTTCGGGCTTGATGGCACGGACCATGTCGGTGCCGATGTAGCCGGGGCTGACGGTGTTGACCGTGACGCCCTTGGCGGCCAGCTCCTGGGCCAGGGCCATCGTGAAGCCGTGCATGCCGGCCTTGGCCGCCGAGTAGTTGGTCTGGCCGGCCTGGCCCTTCTCGCCGTTGACCGAGGAGATCTGGATGATGCGGCCCCAGCCGCTCTCGATCATGCCCGGCACCACCTGCTTGGTGACGTTGAACATGCTGTTGAGGTTGGTGTCGATG
>CAILKA010000045.1 GCA_903834645.1 uncultured beta proteobacterium | reverse complement strand
GTCGCACAGGCCGCATCGAGCTGGCGCCGCAGCTCGATGTTGGCACCCACGCCGCCGGCCACCACCAGGCGCTTGAGGCCCGTGTGCACGAGCGCGAGCTTCGACTTGGCCACCAGCACCTCGATGATGGCCGCCTGCGTGCTCGCGGCCAGATCGGCCAGCGCCTGCCCAGACGGGTCGGGCCCGAGCTTGCGGTGCTGCGTCAGCACTGCCGTCTTCAGTCCCGCAAACGAGAAGTCGGGCGCCCCGCTGTGCAGCAGCGGGCGCGGCAGCGCGAAGGCTCGGGGGTTGCCGGTCTCGGCCAGGCGCGCGAGGGCCGGGCCACCGGGATAGCCCAGGCCCATCAGCTTGGCGGTCTTGTCGAATGCCTCGCCGGCTGCGTCGTCGATGGTCTCGCCCAGCAGGACGTAGCGCCCCACTCCGTCCACGCGCATGAGCTGCGTGTGGCCTCCCGAGACCAGCAGCGCCACGAACGGGAACTGGGGCGGATCGGCAGACAGGAAGGGAGACAGAAGATGCCCCTCCAGGTGGTGCACACCGAGCGCCGGGCGGTCGAGCGCGGCGGCCAGCGCGGCGGCAAAGCCCGCCCCCACCAGCAGCGCACCAGCCAGGCCGGGCCCGCGTGTCCACGCCACGAGATCGATGGCCTGCGCCTCCAGGCCGGCCTCCTGCAGCGCCTGGCGCGTCAGGGGCACGATGCGGCGGATGTGATCGCGCGAGGCCAGCTCGGGCACCACACCTCCATACTCCGCATGCATGCGCGCCTGGCTGTGCAGCGCATCCGCCCTGAGCCGCAGGAGCCCGTCCGGCCCGGCCTCGACGAGCGCCACACCCGTCTCGTCGCACGAAGACTCGACGCCCAGCACGATCATGGGAAGCGGCTCTCGATACGGGAGGTGCAGTGCGGCAAGGCGCGGCCCGCCCGGGCGCTCAGTGCTTCTCGCGGGCGTGGTTGATCGAGTACTTCGGGATCTCGATCGTCACGTCGCGATCCGACAGGATCGCCTGGCAGGACAGGCGGGAAGTGGGCGTCAGGCCCCAGGCGCGGTCGAGCAGGTCCTCCTCGGCCTCGTCCATCTCGCCGAGCGACTCGAAGCCCTCCTTGACCACCACGTGGCACGTGGTGCAGGCGCAGCTCATTTCGCAGGCGTGCTCGATCTCGATGCCGTTCTCGAGCAGCGCCTCGCAGACGGACACCCCCCGCGGGGCCTGCACGGTGGCGCCTTCGGGGCAGTACTCGGCGTGCGGAAGGATGCGGATGACGGGCATGGGACTCAGACCTCTTCGACCTTGCGGCCGGCCAGGGCAGCGCGGATGCTGCGGTTCATTCGGGCGGCTGCGAAGCCTTCGGTGCCACGCGCCAGCGCCTGCACCGCCGCGTCGATGGCCGATGCGTCGTCGGTGGCGGCAGCTGAGCGCACGGCCTGCATCAGCTCCTCGATGGCCGAGCGCTCGCCTGCCTCGAGGAGCTCGCCATCGGCACCCAGTGCCGAGGCGGTGGCCAGCACCATGCGCTCGGCCTCCACACGCGCCTCGGCCAGGCGGCGGGCGGCCATGTCGGTGTCGGCGTGGGCAAAGCCCTCCTGCAGCATGCGTGCGATCTGGTCATCGGCCAGGCCGTAGCTCGGCTTGACCACTATCGAGGCTTCCACGCCGCTGCCGAGTTCACGTGCCGACACGCTCAGCAGCCCGTCCGCATCGACCTGGAACGTGACGCGGATGCGTGCGGCACCGGCGGCCATGGGCGGAATGCCGCGCAGCTCGAAGCGCGCCAGGCTGCGGCAATCGGACACGAGGTCACGCTCGCCCTGCACCACATGCAGCGCCAACGCCGTCTGGCCTTCCTGGTAGGTGGTGAAGTCCTGCGCCTTGGCCACCGGGATCGTGGCGTTGCGCTCGATGATGCGCTCCACCAGCCCGCCCATCGTCTCCAGGCCGAGAGACAGCGGCGTCACGTCCAGCAGCAGCAGCTCACCGTCCTTGCTGTGGCCAGCCAGCGCATGCGCCTGCAGCGCCGCACCGATGGCCACCACCTCGTCGGGGTTGACGTCGGTGAGCGGCTCGCGGCCGAAGCAGCCGGCCACCGCGGCGCGCACCGCAGGCATGCGCGTGGAGCCTCCGACGAGCACCACACCCTGCACCTCGTCGCGGCCCACGCCGGCATCGCGCAGCACCTGCCGCACCGCGCTCATCGTGCGCGCCAGCAGCGGCGCGGCCAGCGCCTCCAGGCGGGCCCGGTCCACCAGGATGTCCAGAGCCCCTGTGGACAGCCGTGCCTGCAGGTGCACCTGCTGCGCCTGGCTCAGTTCCTCCTTGGCCGCGCGCGCCGCCACGAGCACGGCTCGGCGGTCCTGGGGGGTCGGGGCGGCGAGGCCTGTCTGCGCCAGCGCCCATTGCGCCAGCGCGTCGTCGAAATCGTCTCCGCCCAGGGCAGCGTCGCCGCCCGTGGCCACCACCTCGAAGACGCCGCGCGCCAGGCGCAGCAAGGAGATGTCGAAGGTGCCGCCGCCGAGGTCGTACACCGCGTAGAGACCTTCGCTGCCCTTCTCCAGGCCGTACGCCACCGCAGCAGCCGTGGGCTCGTTGAGCAGGCGCAGCACGTTCAGGCCCGCCAGCTGGGCCGCGTCCTTCGTGGCCTGACGCTGCGCGTCATCGAAGTAGGCCGGCACGGTGATGACGGCGCCGTGCAGTTCGTCGTCGAAGGTGTCCTCTGCGCGCTGGCGCAGCGCGGCGAGGATCTCGGCCGAGACCTCCACTGGCGTCTTCTCGCCATCGCGGGTGGCAATGGCCACCATGCCGGGACGATCGACGAAGGCGTAGGGGAGCTTCTCGTGTCCGGGCACGTCGGCCAGGCGCCGACCCATCAGCCGCTTGACCGAGGCCACGGTGTGGACGGCGTCTTCGGCCTGCGCCTCGCGGGCCTCGAAACCGATCTGGCGCCGCCCGCCCTCCAGGTAGCGCACCACCGAGGGCAGGATCGCCCGCCCCTGCGCGTCGGGCAGGCACTCGGCCACGCCGTGGCGCACCGCGGCCACGAGCGAGTGGGTCGTGCCCAGGTCGATGCCCACCGCGATGCGCCGCTGGTGCGGGTCGGGTGACTGGCCGGGTTCGGAGATCTGCAGCAGGGCCATGGGGGTCGGGTCGGTACGGATGGAAGACGAGGACGGGGCAGCGAGGCCTTCAGGCGTCGAAGGGCTCGAGCCGGCGGGCGAGGTCCTCGCGGAAGCGGCGCACGAACATGAGGGCGCGCACCGTGGCCGCCGCCGCGGCGGTGGTGCCAGGAGCGTCCGGGCCGTCGAGCTCACGGGCCAGGCGCTCCAGGGCTTCGACCTGCGTGGCAGAGGCCTCTTCATCCAGCGCACGCAGCGCAGCCGCACCATCGGCCTCGTCGAGCTGCTCGCGCCATTCCATCTGCTGGATGAGAAAGCCGGGCGGCATTGCCGCACTGCCCTCGCCTTGCACCGGCACGCCGCGCAACCCGCACAGGTAGGCCGCTCGCGAGACGGGGTCGCGCAGACGCCGGTAGGCCTCATTCACGCGCATCGCCCACTGCGCAGCCACGCGCTGTGCCGCGGTGCCCTCTGCGACAAAGCGGTCAGGGTGCACCTGGGACTGCAGCGCGCGCCAGCGTGCATCGAGCTCCGCCCGGTCGAGCGCGAAGGCGCGCGGCAGATCGAACAGCACGAAGTCGTCGTCCTCGAGCTTCACGCGGCGGCTTCCCCTTGAGCGGAGAGGTCCAGGCGCTTGGCGTAGAAGGCCGACAGGCCGTTGTCGGGGTAGCCACCGAAGGCCTCACGCGGCCGGTAGCCGGCCGCCTCGTACAGGCGCACCGCCTCGTGCTGCGTGCGGCCCGTCTCGAGCAGCGCCAGGCCGATGCGCTGCTCGCGCAGCCGGCGCTCGAGCGTGCGCAGCAACGACGCCCCGATGCCTCGGCCGCGGCAGTCCGGCCGCACCATCATTCGCTTGACCTCGCCGTAGGCCTCACCTTGCGTGGCCGCCTCGCCAGACTGGCGACGCACGGCCGCACAGCCGGCCATGCGCCCGTCCAGGCGCGCGGCGTAGAAGCTGACCTCCGGAGCCGCCAGGGCGTGCAGGTCCAGGATGTGGTTGGCCTCCGGCGGGTACAGGCTCGCCAGGTAGCGGTCGAGCTCGGCCAGCAGAGCGGCCACCTCCGGGTGATCCGGTCGCTCGGGCGCGATGACGAAGGTGGTGAGCATGCGCGTGGGCGAGGAGGCTGCAGGCGGCGGGCGTTCGGGCGGCGGGCCGAGGAAGCGAAAGGCGCGGCCGGGGCCGCGCCTTTCGCCGCAGAGACGGCGCTGTTCAGACTCGGAAGGATTCTCCGCAGCCGCAGCGATCCTTCTCGCGCGGGTTGTGGAACTTGAAGCCCTCGTTGAGCCCCTCGCGCACATAGTCGAGCTCGGTCCCGTCGAGGTAGGGCAGGCTCTTGGGATCGACGAGCACCTTCACCCCGTGATCCTCGAACACGATGTCCTCGGGCGCCAGGTCGTCGGCGTACTCGAGCTTGTAGGCCAGGCCCGAGCAGCCGGTCGTCTTCACACCCAGGCGCACACCCACGCCCCGCCCCCGGCGCTGCAGGTAGCGCGAAACGTGGCGGGCAGCTGCCTCGGAGAGCGTGACGGCCATCGGTGCAGCCTCAGTGCGCGACTGCCGCGGCGCCGGTATCGGCCGGCGCGGCGTGCTTGGCCTTGTAGTCCTGCACGGCCGCCTTGATCGCGTCCTCGGCCAGGATCGAGCAGTGAATCTTCACGGGCGGCAGCGCGAGCTCCTGCGCGATCTGCGTGTTGCGGATCGTCATGGCCTCGTCCAGCGACTTGCCCTTGACCCACTCGGTGACGAGCGAACTCGACGCGATTGCCGAGCCGCAGCCGTAGGTCTTGAAGCGCGCATCCTCGATCAGGCCCGTGGCAGGGTTGACCTTGATCTGCAGCTTCATCACGTCGCCGCAGGCCGGAGCGCCCACCATGCCCGTGCCGACGCTGTCGTCGCCCTTGTCGAAGGAGCCGACGTTGCGGGGGTTCTCGTAGTGGTCGATGACCTTGTCGCTGTATGCCATGGTTCGAAACTCGGGTTGTCCGTCGGGGAATGGTTCGGGGTCGGGGTGGAGCCTCAGGCGGGCCGGGGAGCGCCGCCTCAGTGGGCCGTCCACTGGATCGTGGAGAGATCGATGCCGTCGCGGTACATCTCCCACAGCGGCGAGAGTTCGCGCAGCTTGGTGACGCGGTCCTGGAGGGTGGAGATGGCGTAGTCGATCTCGGCTTCGGTCGTGAAGCGGCCGATCGTCATGCGCAGGCTCGAGTGAGCCAGCTCGTCGCTGCGGCCCAGGGCACGCAGCACATAGCTCGGCTCCAGGCTCGCCGAGGTGCAGGCCGAGCCGGAGGAGACGGCAATGCCCTTGACGCCCATGATGAGCGACTCACCCTCGACGAAGTTGAAGGAGACGTTCAGGTTGTGCGGCACGCGCCGCTCCAGGTGCCCGTTGATGAAGATCTGATCGATGGGCTGCAGCCCGGCGAGCAGGCGCTGCTGCAGCATGCGGATGCGCTCGCTCTCGGTGCCCATCTCCAAGCGCGCCAGCCGGAAGGCCTCGCCCATGCCCACGCACTGGTGCGTGGGCAGCGTGCCTGAG
>CAILKA010000044.1 GCA_903834645.1 uncultured beta proteobacterium | reverse complement strand
GGCGCCGGCCGAGATCCTGCAGCAGGCACTGGTCGCCATCGAAAAGAAAAAACAGGTCATTGCGCAGATCAGCGCCTGGGCCGAAGAGCTTGCCCAGGGCCAGTGTCCGGCGCCGGTGCGCGAGCAGCTCTACAAGATTTTGTTCAAGCCCGACAAGAACAGCCCCGAATACAAGGCGGTGGTCGAGGCCTCGCGCTCGGCGCACAAGGCGCCGCTGGACCTGCTGCAGGAATCAGGCGCGATTGCCTCGCCCTATCAGTTTCACTGGAAACGCTTTCTGTTTGAAAACTTCCCGAAAGGCACGGGTTTTCCGGCCCTGCAGGCCCCCGCCATCAGCGACGAATTGCCGCTGGCGGACGTTCGGGCGTTTTCCATCGACGACTCCAGCACCACCGAGATCGACGACGCGCTGTCGGTGCAGGGCCTGGGTTCGGGCACGGTCGTCTTCGGCATCCACATCGCCGCGCCGGGCCTGGCGATCACGCCCGACTCCGCGCTCGACCGTCTCGCCCGCGAGCGCCTGTCCACCGTCTACATGCCGGGGCACAAGCTGACGATGCTCCCCGACGAGGTGGTGCAGCGCTACACCCTGACCGAGGGCCGCGACTGCCCGGCGGTGAGCCTGTACCTGACGCTCGACGAGGCCACGCTCGAGGTGCGCGAGCGCCACACCCGACTGGAGCGGGTGCCGATCGCCACCAACCTGCGCCACGACCTGCTGGATGCCCTCGTCACCGAGCCCTCGCTGACCGGGCAGGCCCCGGCGCACTACCCTTTCGCGCTCGAGCTCGCCTTCGCCTTTCGCCTCGCTCGCGCACTCAAGGCCCGCCGGGAGGTGGTGCGTGGCAAGCCCGAGACCTTCAACCGGCCGGATTACAACTTCCGGCTCGACGGCGTCGAACTCGAGCCCGACGGAAACGAGCGCGTGCACATCACCGCCCGCGTGCGCGGCGCACCGCTGGACCTGATCGTGGCCGAGGCGATGATCCTGGCCAACTCCACCTGGGGCGCCTGGCTGGCCGAGCTCGGTGTGCCCGGCATCTACCGCAGCCAGGCGAGCCTGGCGCCGGGCATCAAGGTCAGGATGGGCACCCGGGCACTGCCCCACGCCGGCATGGGTGTGGGGTGCTACAGCTGGGCCACCTCGCCCCTGCGCCGCTACGTGGACCTGGTCAACCAGTGGCAGATCATTGCCTGCGCGCGCCACGGTGCCACCGCGGCGCTGGCGGCACCCTTCAAGCCCAAGGATGCGACGCTCTTCGGCATCATTTCCATCTTCGACACCGCCTACACCGCCTATGCCGACTTCCAGCGCCAGATCGAGCGCTACTGGACGATCCGCTGGCTCGAGCAGAACGGCGTGACCGAGCTCGACGCCACCGTGATCAAGGAAGGCCTGGCACGAGCCGAGACACTGCCGCTGGTGCTGGGCGCCACCGGCATCGACGCGCTGCCGCGCGGCGCGCGCGTGCGCGTGCGGGTCACGGGACGCGACCTGCTGACGCTGGACATGTGGTCGGCCCTCGTCGGCCGGCTCGACGCGGCCGGTCCGACGGCTGGCGCTCAGGCCAGCGGCGAGCCCGACGAGGAGGACGCAGAGGACATCGGCGCGGCCGCACCGCTGGCCCTGGCCATCGACATCACGGATGCCGAGAGCGGCACGGATTCGCCGGATCGCGCCGAAGCGGGCGCGCCGCCGCGCTCGGGCAGCGCCTGAGGCGCGAGGCCGGAAGCAAGGCGATGCGCGGCTGGCGTCCGGGCGAGTGGTCGACCCTGCAGTGGGCGCTGGCCGCCTCGGTGGCGGTGCACGGGGCGCTGCTCACGGTGCAGGTGGCCGACCCCGAGGCGCTGCGCCGCGCCTTCACCGACACGCCGCTGGAGGTGATCCTCGTCAATGCCCGGGGCCAGGAGCCCCCGACGCAGGCCCAGGCCATCGCACAGGCCAACCTCGCCGGTGGCGGGCAGGCTGCCAGTGGGCGCGCCACGTCGCCGCTGCCGATGTCGGCCGCCACCGAGAGCGGCGACGCAGCCGAGACCACCCAGCGCCAGGTGCAGCAGCTGCAGCAGGAGCAGCAGATGCTCCTGGCGCAGGTGCGACGCGAGCTCGCCATGCTGCCCGTGCCCGCAAGCCCGACCCGCGCGGGGGTATCGCAGCAGGAGCGCGAGCAGGAGGAGCGCCGGCGCCAGCTGGTGAGGCTGCTGGCGGAGATCGAAAAGCGCATCGAGCAGGAGAACGCCCGGCCGCGCAAGCGCTACGTGAGCCCGGCCACCCGCGAGGCGGCCTATGCCGTCTACTACGACGCGCTGCGCCGGCGCATCGAAGAGCGCGGCACACGTGATTTTCCCGAGGCACAGGGGCGCAAGCTCTACGGCGAGCTGACGATGAACATCACCGTCGATGCCGAGGGCCGCGTCGTGGGCGCGGAGGTGGTGCGCCCCTCCGACTCGCGCGTGCTCGACCAGCGTGCGGTGGCCATCGTGCACGGTGCCGGGCCCTACGGGCCGTTCACATCGCAGATGCGCCAGCAGGCCGACCAGCTCGTCGTGACCTCGCGCTTTCGTTTCACGCGCAACGACAGCCTGGAGACCACGGTCTCGGCGCCGGGGGGCTGAGAACGATGGCCCGAGCCTCTACCCGCCCCTGGCTGCGTCAACTCGGCCGCGCGCTGGTGCTCGTGGCGCTGTGCGGCCTGGCCCTGCAACTCACCTTCGCGCTGCGCGTGGCAGCCATGACCGTTCTGGATCCGCAGTCCACCGCCTTCCAGCGCAGCGAGGCCTGGCAGCTCCTGTCGAGCACCGGTTCACTGCCTTGGCGCCAACAGTGGGTGGACGGTTCACGCATCTCGCCCCATCTCGCCCGCGCGGTGATCGCCAGCGAGGACGGCGCGTTCACCGAGCATGCCGGCTTCGACTGGGCGGCCCTGGAGCGGGCATGGGCGCGCAACGCGCGCGCCGAGGAGCAGGCCTCGCGTGCCCGGCGCGCCGCCGAGCCGCGGCTCGTGGGCGGCTCCACCATCACGCAGCAGCTGGCCAAGAACCTCTTCCTGTCGGGTGAGCGCACGGTCGCACGCAAGGCCCAGGAGTTCGCCATCACGGTGATGCTCGAGGCGCTGCTGAGCAAGCGCCGGATCCTGGAGATCTACCTCAACAGCGTCGAGTGGGGATCGGGCGTGTTCGGCGCACAGGCGGCGGCACGGCACTACTACCGCACCGACGCCGCCCGGCTCAGCCCGGAGCAGGCAGCCAGGCTGGCGGTGATGCTGCCCGCGCCCAAGCGCTTCGAGCGGCTGCCCGGCTCGCCCTACCTGGCCGCACGCACGGGCTCCGTGCTGGCCCGCATGGGCATGGTGGTGCCGCCCTGAGCGCATCCCCGGGCACGGGCCACAATCGCCCTCATGGAGCCCACTGCCGCCACCCGTGAAATCGCCGCCGAGGCGGCCCGGCTCATCGTCGAGACCGGTCTGGAGTACGCGCCGGCAAAGGCCAAGGCCGCCCGCGCCCTCGGGCGCAGCGGGAATTCGCGCTCGGAGATGCCGGCCAACGAGCTCGTCGAGGACGAGGTGCGGTCCTACCTCGAGCTCTACTGCGCCGACACCCAGCCCCAGGAGCTCGCCGCTCTGCGGGCGGTGGCCGCACGCTGGATGGAGCGGCTCGACCGGCTACGCCCGCACCTGACCGGCGCGGTGTGGCGCGGCACCGCCACGCGGCTGTCCAGCGTGCGCATCGAGCTCTACTGCGACGACCCGAAGGCGGCCGAGCTGCACCTGATGGACCTCGGCATCGCGTACGAGGTGGACACGCTCGACCCGGGCGGGCCACGCCCGCGCGACGTGCTGACCGTCTCGAGCCCCTGCCGCGAGCTCGGCGAGCGCGTCACGGTGCACCTGCTGCTGCACGACTACGACGAGCTGCGTGGCGGGCTCAAGCCCGATGCGCGCGGGCGCACCTGGCGCGGTGACGTGGCGGCGCTGCGCCGACGGCTGCTCGAGGAAGGGGGCACGCCATGACGCGGCGCCGCTTCGCGGTGCTCGCCACCGCAGCCGTGGCGATGGGCGCCGGCCTGGGCTGGCGGGGGCTGGACGCCCTGTTCGGGGGATCGGAGTCGGGCCAGGCGGCGCCGGGCGCCCCGGTGGGCCACTCCGTCGCCGGAGCCGAGGAAGCGCTGTGGGCGCTGCGGCTGGAGCGGCCCGAGGGAGGCGAGCTCGTGCTCGCGAGCCTGCGGGGCCGGCCACTCGTGGTCAACTTCTGGGCCACCTGGTGCCCGCCTTGCGTGAAGGAGCTGCCCGAGCTCGACCGTTTTCAGGCCGACCACGCCGCGCACGGCTGGCAGGTGGTGGGCATCGCGATCGACTCCCCGACGGCGGTGCGCGAGTTCCTGGCGCGGCGCCCCCTGCGCTTTCCCACCGGCCTGGCCGGGCTGGCCGGCACCGATCTGACCCGCCAGCTGGGCAACACCGCCGGCGGCCTGCCCTTCACCGTGGCGCTCGATGCGAGCGGGCGCGTCGTGCAGCGCAAGCTGGGCGCCACGACCTACGCCGAGCTCGCCTCCTGGGCGGCGTCTCGCTGAACACGAGCAAACCTGCTTGTATCTTTCAGCAATTCGCGTAAAGTCGCCTTGATCCGGCGGCCCTGCGCCGGCCGGTAGAATAGGCGTCATGTCGATCCTCGTCCTTCACGGACCCAACCTGAACCTGCTGGGCACCCGCGAGCCGGATGTCTATGGGCACACGACGCTGGCCCAAATCGACGCCGATCTGTCTCGGATCGCCGCAGATGCAGGAGTTTCGCTGGCTGCCCTGCAGAGCAACCACGAGGGTGCGCTGATCGATCGCATCCACGCTGCGCGCAGCGACGGAACTCGCTTCATCCTGATCAACCCGGGCGGGCTGACGCACACCAGCGTGGCCCTGCGCGACGCGCTGGCCGGCGTCGCCATTCCCTTCATCGAGGTGCACCTGAGCAACGTTCACCGCCGGGAGCCGTTCCGGCATCACTCCTTCCTGTCAGGCGTGGCAGTCGGCGTCATCGCCGGCCTGGGCCCGCACGGCTACCGGTTCGCGCTCGACTACGCGCTGCGCCACGCCGCACCCCCTGATGCCTGACGTCGTGGGCCGCACCCGGCGGGCTCTCCCCGCACGGCTGCGCGTCACACGCCCCTACCCTCTCGCCTGGAGGCCCTGAATGGACCTGCGCAAGCTCAAGACCCTGATCGACCTCGTGTCGGAGTCGAGCATCTCTGAACTCGAGATCACCGAAGCCGACGGAAAGGTCCGCATCGTCAAGGCAATGGCCCCGGCCGCCGTGCCGGTCATGGCGATGCCGCCCTTGCCAGCGGCAGCCGTGGCCACACCCGCCGCGGCCACGGCCGCCGGGGTGGCTGCCGCGCCCGCACCGGGCCCAGGGGCCGCTGCCGTGCCGCCCGACGCGGACAAGGTCGTGAAGTCGCCGATGGTGGGCACCTTCTACCGGGCCGCCAGCCCGGGGGCCAAGCCCTTCATCGACGTGGGCGACGTGGTCAAGCAGGGCAGCCCGGTGTGCATCATCGAGGCGATGAAGATCATGAACGAGATCGAGTCCGAGGTGGCCGGCACGATCGCCAAGGTGCTGTGCGAGAACGGCCAGGCGGTCGAGTACGGGCAGCCGCTGTTCATCCTCGAGTGATGGCCGGCCCATGTTCAAGAAGATCCTGATCGCCAACCGAGGCGAGATCGCGCTGCGCGTCCAGCGCGCCTGCCGCCAGCTCGGCATCCGCTCGGTTGTCGTCTACTCCGAGGCCGACCGCGAGGCGAAGTACGTCAAGCTCGCCGACGAGGCCGTGTGCATCGGCCCGGCGCCCTCTTCGCAGAGCTACCTCAACATGCCGGCCATCATCTCCACGGCCGAGGTGACCGATGCCGAGGCCATCCACCCGGGCTATGGATTCCTGAGCGAGAACGCCGACTTCGCCGAGCGGGTGGAAAAGAGCGGCTTCGTGTTCATCGGCCCCACGCCCGAGGCCATCCGCACGATGGGCGACAAGGTCTCGGCCAAGCAGGCGATGATCAAGGCCGGCGTGCCCTGCGTGCCGGGCTCGGAAGGCGCCCTGCCCGAGGATCCGAAGGAGATCGTGCGCATCGCGCGCGCCATCGGCTACCCCGTCATCATCAAGGCCGCCGGCGGGGGCGGCGGGCGCGGCATGCGGGTGGTGCACACCGAGGCCGCACTCGTGCACGCCGTGCAGACCACGCGCTCCGAGGCCGGGGCAGCCTTCGGCAATTCGGCCGTCTACATGGAGAAGTTCCTGGAGAACCCGCGCCACGTGGAGATCCAGGTGCTCGCCGACGCGCACCGCAACACCGTGTGGCTCGGCGAGCGCGACTGCTCGATGCAGCGGCGCCACCAGAAGATCATCGAGGAGGCCCCCGCTCCGGGCATCGCGCGGCGGCTCATCGAGAAGGTGGGCGACCGCTGTGCCACGGCCTGCAAGAAGATCGGCTATCGCGGAGCCGGGACCTTCGAGTTCCTGTACGAGAACGGGGAGTTCTACTTCATCGAGATGAACACCCGCGTGCAGGTGGAGCACCCGGTGACGGAACTCGTCACGGGCATCGACATCGTGCAGATGCAGATCCGCATCGCGGCTGGCGAGAAGCTGCCGATCACCCAGCGCAGCATCGAGCGCCGGGGCCACGCGATCGAGTGCCGGATCAACGCCGAGCACCCCTACACCTTCGTGCCCTCCCCGGGCCGCATCACGATGTGGCACCCTCCCGGGGGCCCGGGCGTGCGGGTCGATTCGCACGCCTACACGAACTACACCGTGCCCTCGCACTACGACTCGATGATCGGCAAGGTCATCGTGCATGGCGACACGCGCGAGCAGGCGCTCGCCCGCATGCGCACCGCCTTGTCCGAAACCGTGGTCGAGGGCATCCAGACCAACATCCCGCTGCACCGCGAGCTGATGAACGACTCCAACTTCGAGGCAGGGGGAACCAATATCCACTACCTCGAGGGCTGGCTCGCGCAGCGCAAGCGCTGAGCACGGCCACCGGGCGCCCCAGGTGTTCGAACTCGTCGTGCTGGCCCCGCAGGAGCGGGTGGAGGCCATGGGCGACGCGCTGATGGACGAGCTCGGCGCGTTGTCGGTGTCGGTGGAAGATGCCGACGCCGGCAGCCGGGCCGAGCAGGCGCTGTTCGGCGAACCGGGGCTGCCCGCGCCGCGCGAGGCCTGGCTGCACTCTCAGGTGCAGGCGCTCTTCGAAGACGAAGCCGGCGCCACGCAGGCAGCGGCGGCGCTGCTGGCGCAGCCCTGGTCGAGCGAGCTGCGGCTTCAGGCGCTGCGGGCCGTCGCCGATGCCGACTGGGTGCGCCTGACGCAGGCGCAGTTCGCACCCGTGGGCATCGCACCAAGCTTCTGGATCGTGCCGAGCTGGCACGAGGTGCCGCCCGACGCCCAGCGCGTCATCCGGCTCGACCCCGGCCTGGCCTTTGGTACCGGCACCCACCCCACGACGCGCATGTGCCTGCGCTGGATCGCGCGGCGCGCCGATGCCGCCCAGCCCTGGGCGCGCGTGCTCGATTACGGATGCGGCTCGGGCATCCTGGCCGTGGCCGCCGCGCTGCATGGCGCGCTCGAGGTGCAGGCGGTGGACATCGACCCTGCAGCCGTGGAGGCGACGCGAGCCAATGCGCTCGCCAACGGCGTGGTCCTGGAGGCCGGGTTGCCCGCGCAGGCGAGGGGCGAGCACGCGGTGGTGCTGGCCAACATCCTGGCCACGCCGCTGAAGCTGCTTGCACCGCTGCTGTGCGGGCATGTCGCGCCCGGCGGGCAGCTCGTCCTGGCCGGCATCCTGGAGCGGCAGCACGAGGACATCACGCAGACCTACGCGCCCTGGATCGATCTGGCCGTGGCCGACAGCGAAGAAGGCTGGGTGCTGATGACCGGTTCGCGCGGCCAGGCCTGAACAGGTTCCCCCGCGACGCTGCGCCCATGCGTCGCGTGGCATCATGCCCAGATGACGCTGGCCACGCGCTGCCCCGCCTGCGGCACCGCCTTCCGGGTGGTGAGCGACCAGCTCAGGGTGTCCTCGGGATGGGTCCGATGCGGTCGCTGCGGCGCGAGCTTCGATGCGCTCGAGCACCTGTTCCGGCACGCCTCGACGCGCCAGGCCCCTGCACCGGCCTCGCCTCCCGAGACGGCCAATGTGGCAGCGAACTTGTCCGACGCGCCGCCCGCGCCGGATCCGGTGCCCCTGCACGACGCGGATATGCAGCCCGCGCCAGCCATCACGGCGCTGCAGGAGGCTCCTTCAGAAGCGCCACCCGATGCCGCGGCTCCGCCGGACGAGCCACCGCCCCTGGACGTACCGGTCGAGCCGTCGCCCATCACGGAGGAGATGCCAGCTGTCGAGCCGGAGCAGCTGAACCTGCCACCTGCGCAACAGCCTGCCACGGCTGAGACCGAGACCGAGACCGAGACCGAGACCGAGACCGAGACCGAGACCGAGACCGAGACCACGGTGGAGGTACAGGAGCCCCAGGCCCAGACCGACGATCCACAAGCATCGGCCACGCCGCAGGAGGCAGAGCAGGAGCAGGAGCCCCCCCTCGCACCAGAGCCCCTGCCCGAACCGGAACCCGCGCCCGAACTTGAAGCAGCCGGGCCAGGCTCCACGGCGACAGCGGCTCCAGGCTGGGTCCGCCAACCGGACTTCCAGCCCCGTGCGAGGCCGTCCTTCCTGCGTCGTGCCGAAGCGGCCGCACGCTGGTCCCATCCCGCCACCCGGATGACGCTGGGACTCCTCGCCATCGTGCTCACCGCTGTGCTCGCAGCACAAGGCGCCCTGCTGTGGCGCGACGAGATCGCGCTGCGCTGGCCCGTGATGCGACCCGCGCTGGAGGCGGCTTGCGCGGCTGTGCAGTGCCGCATCGAGGCGCCACGCCGCCTCCAGTGGCTCGACGTGCCCTCGAGCGAACTGCTCAGCGAGCCCGACGGCGCCACCTACCGCCTGGAGGTGGCCATCCGCAACCGCGGCTCGATCGAGGCACTGGCACCGGCCATCGAGCTCACGCTCACCGACTCTGCAGGCCAGCTCCTGGCCAGGCGCGTGCTGACGCTGGCCGAACTCGGCCACCCCGCCCGCGCCATCGGACCCGGCCAGGAGCTCCTCGTGCGAGCCGAGCTGGTCACGGGGTCGGCGGCCGCTGCGGGCTATAACATCGCGCTCTTCTACCCCTGAGGCACCCGCGCGGCTCATCCCGTGCCGCCCCGCCTTGCCAGACACCTTCAACCGGAGTCCACATGCCCGCGCTGATCTGCGGATCCCTCTCCTTCGACACGATCACGATCTTTCCCGGGCGCTTTGCCCAGCAGATCCTGCCCGACCAGCTGCACATCCTGAACGTGGCCTTCCTCGTGCCCGAGATGCGGCGCGAGTTCGGCGGCTGCGCCGGCAACATCGCCTACACGCTGCGAGGCCTGGGCGGCGCACCGGTGATCATGGCCACCATCGGCAACGACGGGCAGGACTACCTGGCGCGCATCCGGCAGTGGGGAGTCGAGACCTCGCTCGTGACGACCGTGGCGCACCAGTACACGGCCCAGGCGATGATCATCACGGATACCGACAACAACCAGATCCCCGCCTTCCACCCGGGCGCGATGCAGGAGGCCGGGGCCATCCCCGTGCCGCGCCGCGACGACCTGGCCGTGGCGATCATCGCGCCCGATGGGCGCGATGCGATGTGGAACCACGCTCACCAGCTGCACGAGGCCGGGATACCCTTCGTGTTCGACCCTGGCCAGGGCCTGCCGATGTTCGACGGGCCGCAGCTGCAGGCCTTCATCGATCGCGCAAGCTGGGTGGCAGTCAACGACTACGAGGGCCGCATGCTGTGCGATCGCACCGGCCACTCGCTCGAGTCGCTCTCGCGCTCGCATCTGCGCGGCGTCATCGTCACGCTTGGCGCGCAAGGCTGCGACGTGTGGATCCAGGGCGAGCGCCATCACGTGCCCGGTGTCGCGGCCACGGAGGTGCTCGACCCCACCGGCTGCGGTGATGCCTTCCGCGGGGCGCTGCTCTACGGCCTGGAGCGTGGCTGGCCGCTCGTGCAGTGCGTGGAGCTGGGCAACCGGCTCGGCGCGCTGAAGATCGCCAGCCGGGGCGGACAGAACCACATCATCGACCATCAGGCACTGGGCCTGTGAGGCCCCGGCCAGCCGCGCCGCCCCCATAAAAAAGCCCGACCAAGGTCGGGCTTTGCAGGTGCTGGCGGGCCCCGGTCAGGGGCCGCGCCTTCCTTCAGGGCTTGCTGCCGGTCGGGAAGGGCCAGGCAGCAGCCGGGCTCAGCGTGGTGGCAGGCGCAGGCGCAGGGGCCGCAGGCGCAGCAGGGGCAGCGGGGGCCTTCTTGGCCGCCGCCTTCTTGGCCGCAGGCTTCTTGGCCGGGGCCTTCTTCGCCGCCGCCTTCTTGGCCGGAGCAGCCTTCTTCGCAGGAGCTGCCTTCTTGGCCGCGGCCTTCTTCGCCGGAGCGGCCTTCTTCGCAGGCGCCGCCTTCTTGGCCGGAGCGGCCTTCTTCGCAGGAGCTGCCTTCTTGGCCGGAGCGGCCTTCTTCGCCGGGGCCTTCTTGGCCGGAGCAGCCTTCTTGGCCGGAGCGGCCTTCTTCGCGGGGGCGGCCTTCTTAGCCGGGGCCTTCTTCACCGCTGCCTTCTTGGCCGGAGCGGCCTTCTTCGCAGTTGCCATGACAATCTCCTTGATCAAGTTTCAAAGGACACCGCACGGCTGCGTGCCGTGCGGAGATTCACTGCCCGCCGCCCGCAGCGGGCGCACAGGCGCCCGCTGGCTGCAGCGGTTCAGTGAACGGGGGACAAGCCTGCGCCACGCTTCTGGCGTCGCGACGTCATGGCTTGCGATTCGAAGAGTCATTCGTGATCAGTCCCAGCTGAGGGCGCCGCCCGTCTGGTACTCGATGACGCGCGTCTCGAAGAAGTTGCGTTCCTTCTTCAGGTCGATCATTTCGCTCATCCACGGGAAAGGGTTTTCCTCGTTCGGGAAGAGCGCCTCCAGGCCGATCTGCACGGCGCGGCGGTTGGCGATGTAGCGCAGGTAGCCCTTGAACATCGAGGCGTTCAGGCCGAGCACGCCACGGGGCATGGTGTCCTCGGCGTAGCGGTACTCGAGCTCGACCGCCTTCAGGAACAGGCCCTTGATCTCGGCGCGGAACTCGGGCGTCCACAGGTGCGGGTTCTCGAGCTTGATCGCGTTGATCAGATCGATGCCGAAGTTACAGTGCATCGACTCGTCGCGCAGGATGTACTGGTACTGCTCGGCCGCACCCGTCATCTTGTTCT
>CAILKA010000043.1 GCA_903834645.1 uncultured beta proteobacterium | reverse complement strand
GCTCGCCTTGGGCGCGGTGTTCTGCGCCGTGGCGGGGCACCACGCGCTCCAGCCCTACCTCGAGCAGGCGCGCGCGGGCCGCGGCCCGCTCAGCTTCGGGCAGTTGCACGCCATCAGCGTGGCTTTCTACTTGCTCAAGATGGGCCTGGTGGGCGCGCTCGCCTGGCGCGCCATCGCTCGGCTGGCGGCTCCACACCCGCCGCCCGCGCCAGGCGGCACGGCCGGGGCGGAGGTCAATCTTCCGCCCGCTTCTTCGGGCTGATCTGGCGCGCTTCCTTGCGCTTGACGCGGCCAGCGGCCGTGACGCGCTGGTTGCCCAGGAGCTTGACCTTCTTGATCGTCGGGCGGTGGTTCCCGCTCCTGGAGGGCTGCACGAGCGTGACCATACGCGGGCCCGCCTGACGGCCCTCGCGCTCGACCTTCTCCTTCTCCGGAATCGGGCGCCACAGCACGAGGAGCTTTCCGATGTGCTGGACCGGCGCGGCCTGGAGCCGGTCGGCCAGCTCGGCCAGCATCGTCTCGCGCGTTTCACGTGCATCGGCGAAGACGCGGACCTTGATGAGCCCGTGCGCATTCAGCGCGGCATCCGCCTCGCGCACGACGGCTGGCGTCAGGCCGTCGGAGCCAACCGCCACCACGGGCTGCAGGTGGTGCGCCGCGGCGCGGTGAGCACGACGCTCGATGGGGGTCAGGGCAAGGGCGGTCATCGACGTATTATCCGCGCCCCATGAAGAGCAAGAGCAAGCGGGTCGACCGCGCGTGGCTGCACGATCACCTGAACGACCCCTACGTCAAGCTGGCGCAGAAGGAAGGCTACCGCGCGCGCGCGGCCTACAAGCTCAGGCAGATCGACGAGATGCTCAAGCTCGTGCGCCCCGGGCAGGTGGTGGTGGACCTGGGTGCCACACCCGGGGCCTGGAGCCAGTATCTGCGACGGCGCTTCGCCCCCGAGGGGGCAGCCGCGGGCGACTTGCACGGCACGATCATCGCCCTGGACGTGCTGCCCTTCGAGCCGATCGAGGGTGTGCAGTTCATCCAGGGCGACTTCCGCGAGGAGGCGGTGCTTGCGCAGCTGGAAGCGGCGCTGGGGGGCCGTCCGGTGGACCTGGTGGTGTCCGACATGGCCCCCAATCTGTCCGGCGTGGCGGCGTCGGACTCGGCACGGGTGGGGCACCTGGTGGAGCTGGCCGTCGAGTTCTCCCTGCGCCACCTGGTGCCCGATGGCGCCCTCGTGTGCAAGGCTTTTCACGGCAGCGGCTACAGCCAGCTCGTCAAGCTCTTCAAGGACAGTTTCCGGGTCGTCAAGCCGATCAAGCCCAAGGCCTCGCGAGACCGCTCGGCCGAGACCTTCCTCGTCGGGATCGGGCCGAAGCAGGAAAACGCATGAACTGGGGGTGTTTCGCCGTTGCCACGGCGGGGCCGGGGATACCCTTGCGTGGTCTACACTCGTCCCCATATCCGGGAAAGGCCTGAGTCGGGCGATACGATCCGCTCTGGCTGTTCTTCCCAAGGAGGCTCGGTGAACAATCAGTGGTTTTCCAAGGTCGCGGTGTGGCTGGTGATCGCTCTCGTGCTGTTCACGGTCTTCAAGCAGTTCGACCGCGGGATCGCCGTGGGCAACCAGATCGGCTATTCCGAGTTCCTCGACGAAGTCCAGGGCAAGCGCATCAAGTCGGCCGTCATCGAGGAGAAGGCCAGCGGCACCGAGATCACCGCCTTCACGGTGGATGACAAGCGCCTGCGCGTGAACGCCACCTTCCTGGACCGCGGCCTGATCGGCGACCTGCGCGCCAACGGCGTGAAATTCGACGTCAAGCAGCGCGAGGAGCCCTCGCTGCTGATGAGCATCCTGGTGAGCTGGGGCCCGATGCTGCTGCTGATCGGCGTGTGGATCTACTTCATGCGCCAGATGCAGGGCGGCGGCCGCGGCGGCGCCTTCAGTTTCGGCAAGAGCAAGGCCCGCATGCTCGACGAGGCCAACAACACCACCACCTTCGCCGATGTCGCCGGCTGCGACGAGGCCAAGGAGGAGGTGAAGGAACTGGTCGACTTCCTCAAGGACCCGCAGAAGTTCCAGAAGCTCGGCGGGCGCATCCCGCGCGGCGTGCTGCTGGTCGGCCCCCCCGGCACCGGCAAGACGCTGCTGGCCAAGGCGATC
>CAILKA010000042.1 GCA_903834645.1 uncultured beta proteobacterium | reverse complement strand
GGAAGTGCAGCAGCTCGCCGCGCACCTCGAACCAGTCGCCCGGCTTGGCGTGGCACTGTATCGTCGAGCCCGGCGGCGCCACCACCTCCACGCGCAGGTCGTAGAGCTCGAAGCTGTCGTCGGCTGTGGGCCCGGCCATGCAGTCTCCTCCGGTTTCGCGCGGGTTCCGCCCCTCGCGCAGCGCAGCGGCGCAGGGCTTTCCTATACTCGGCCGCGATGATAGCGGTGACCCCTCCCGCCGCCTCGGCGGACCTGCTGGTCGTGCGCGACGTGGTCAAGGCCTTCGGCGGGCACCGTGCCGTCGACGGCGTGAGCTTCACGCTGGCGCGCGGCGCCATCGGCGGCCTCATCGGCCCCAACGGTGCAGGCAAGACCACGCTCTTCAACTGCCTGGCCGGCCACTACGCGCCCTCGTCCGGGCACATCGAGCTCGGTGGCCAGCCCATCGCGGGCGCCTCGCCGGCGCGCGTGTTCGCCGCCGGCCTGGCGCGCACCTTCCAGATCCCGCGCCCCTTCCCGCGCATGACCGTGCTCGAGAACGTGATGCTCGCCCCCACCGGGCAGATCGGCGAGCGCTTCTGGACCAACTGGCTGCGCCCCGCGGCGGTGGCGGCGCAGGAGCGCGAGCTGCGCGAGGCGGCGATGCACTGGCTCGACTTCGTCGGCCTGGCCGCGCTCGCACAGCAAAGCGCCAGCGTGCTCTCGGGCGGGCAGCGCAAGCTGCTCGAGCTGGCGCGCGTCATGGTGGCGCGGCCGCGGCTCGTGCTGCTCGACGAGCCCGGCGCCGGCGTCAACCCGGCGCTTCTCGATCTCATAGTCGAGCGGGTGGCCGAGCTCAACCGCCAGGGCACCACATTTCTCATCATCGAGCACAACATGGACCTGGTGGCCAGCCTGTGCCGGCCGGTGATGGTGATGGCCCAGGGGCGGCTGCTGGCCCAGGGCGAGGCCGCTGAAGTGCTCGCCGATCCGCGCGTGGTCGAGGCTTATCTGGGGGAATCGGCATGACGGCCCGCGCGGCGCTGGAGGTGCGTGACCTCGAAGCCGGATACGACCCGGGCTTGCCGATCGTGCGCGGGGCGTCCCTGCGGGTCGATGAGGGCGAGATCCTCGCCATCCTCGGGCCCAACGGCGCGGGCAAGTCCACCTTCGTGAAGGCCGTGGCCGGGCTCGTGCCGGTCAGCGCCGGCGAGGTCCTGCTGCAGGGCCGGGACATCACCCGCGTGCCCGCGCACCGCATGGTCTTCGAGGGGCTGGCCTTCGTGCCGCAGACGGAGAACGTCTTTGCCAACCTCAGCATCGCCGAAAACCTGGAGCTCGCCGCCGCCGTCCTCGGGTTGCCGCGGCGCACCGCCCTCGAGCCGGTCTACGCGATGTTCCCCGACCTCGAGCGCCAGCGCGGCCTGCTGGCCTCCAGGCTCTCGGGCGGCCAGCGGCAGATGCTGGCCATAGGCCGCGCGCTCATCGCGCGCCCGCGCGTGCTGATGCTCGACGAGCCCTCTGCGGGCCTGAGCCCGAAGCTCGTGGGGCAGGTGCTCGAGCAGCTGCGCCGCGTGCGCGACGCCGGCGTGACGGTGGTGCTCGTGGAGCAGAACGTGCGGGCCGCGCTCGCACTGGCCGACCGCGCCGCCGTGCT
>CAILKA010000041.1 GCA_903834645.1 uncultured beta proteobacterium | reverse complement strand
GCCTTGCCAGCGCCGATCGCGCGGCCAAGGCGGTCACGAAACGCGTGCGGCGTGCGGCTGGCGAGCCCGCCAAGCGCCCGGCGCCCGCAGGGGCGAAACGGCCTACCGCCAAGAAGCGCGCTCGGCGCTGACCAGGCCGCAGCCAGCCCCGCTGCGCAATCCTTCCGCCAGCCGTGCCATCGCCTCCGCGAGTGCGCCCGCACGCGCGGGCGACGCGCCCGGGCGCTCACCGGCCTGTCCATGCAGCCAGGCCGATGCGAGGGCGCAGTGCCATCCCATGGCTGAAGGGTCGGCCGTTCCAGGGCCGGAGGCGGCCCAAAGGCCCCCGATCCAGCCGGCCAGCACATCGCCTGTGCCCCCGACCGACAGGGAGGCACTCCCGGTGGGATTGATGACCGGCAGGCGGCCTTCGCAACTGATGACGCTGCCCGAGCCCTTCAACAGCACCACTGCGCCCAATTCGTGCGCCAGGGATTCGGCCGCACCCAGCCGGTCGGCCTGCACCCGTGAGGTGTCGCAGCCGAGCAGGCGTGCCGCCTCAAGCGGGTGCGGGGTCAGTACAGTGGCCTGGCCGCGGGCCGGGCGTGCGCGCAGCTGGCGCCGCAGGGTCGCGTCGCGCGCCAGAACGTTTAGGGCGTCAGCGTCGAGCACCAGGCGCGCCGCGCGCGCGAGCAATGCCGGCAGCGCCTGGGAGACGGCCCACCCGCCGCCGCAGCCGCACACTACCGTGTCCGACTCCAGGGCACGCCTGCCGGGCAACCAAGCCTGCGCCATCCACAGCCACTCGGGGTGCAGGGGATCGGCCAACGCCTGATCGGGGTCGAGCGGGCTGACGAGTACCCGGCCCGGCCCGGCAGCCAGTGCTCCCTGTGCCGCCAGCCGCGCTGCGCCGAGCATACCCGGAGCGCCGCCCACGACGATCACGTCACCGAAGCTGCCCTTGTGCCGGTCGTGCGTTCGGGCGGGGAGGGCGGCTGCGACATCTGCGACCGATGCCAGCCGAGCCACTTGGCCGATGGCAGCGTCAGGCATGCACGCCAGCCCGTCGAACCATGCCTGGCCCGCATGCTCGCGACCGGCGCCGGTGAAGAGTGCCGGCTTCAGCGTGAGCAGTCCGAGGGTGGCGTGGGCGCGCGCAGCATCGTGGCCCAGGCGGTCGCCCGTGTCGGCCTGAAGCCCCGAAGGCAGGTCGACGCTGAGACGGCATCCAGGCTGGGCATTGAAGGCCTGTATGGCAGCCTGCATGGCTCCAGCGGGCGCCCGCGTGGCGCCCAGACCGAGCAGCGCATCAATGGACAGCTCGGGTTCGAAGCCGGGCAGGCGCGGGCCGATGCTGCATCCGGCATCCCGCGCTCGTTGCAGTGCATCAGCGGGCTCGCCTGCGAGTACGCCGGCGTCGGCCACGAGCGTCACGCAGACCTCCAGGCCGGCGCGGCGCAACTCGGCTGCAGCGTGCAGCCCATCGCCACCGTTCCCGCCCGGCCCGGCGGCCACCCAGGCTCGTCGAGCATGCGGCGCCAGCGCCCGCGCCAGCCGCGCCACGGACTCGCCAGCACGTCGCATCAACGTGCCGGGCGGCAAGGTTGAGCGGGCCTGCAGCTCGAAAGTCCGGGTGCCTGCCACGCTCCACACGGGCCAGGTGCAGCCCGCATCGACGTGTACAGGGCCTGCTGGAAGGTTGCGAGCCTGCGGCATGACTCGATTGTGTGCCCTGGCTGACCGGGTCAGCCGGGGCCGGGCCCCAGGCAGGCGGCAGGCGAGCCGAAACTCAGCGCATCCGGCGTGCGTCGTAAGGCCCGGGATCGAGCGCAGGAGCGGTGCCGGCCAACAGGTCGGCCAACAGGCGCGCCGATCCGCACGACAGGGCCCAGCCGCTCGACCCATGGCCCAGGTTGACCCAGACACCCTCTGCCCGCGTCGCTCCAATGACCGGCGGACCGTCGGGGCGCATGGGGCGTGCGCCCTTCCAGTACTGCGCGCCCGACAGATCGGCCTGACCGGGGAACCAATCGTCCAGCACGCGGTGCAGCGTGGCCAGGGCCCTCGGGTGCATCGCCTCGGGGTGGCCGCCCAGTTCGGCACTGCCGGCCACCCGCACGCGCTCGCCCAGGCGCGAGATCGCCACCTTGAAGCGCTCGTCCATCAGGCCGGCTTTCGGGCCATTCGATCCGGCTGCTTCGCGGTCCCGCAGACGGGCCGTGAGGGAATAGCCCCACACCGGCTCCAGCCGCAGCCTGATTCCGACTGGG
>CAILKA010000040.1 GCA_903834645.1 uncultured beta proteobacterium | reverse complement strand
GCGGCAGGGGCGCCTGCGCGGGGGGCGCGTCCGGGTGCATCAGCTCTCGAAGCTGCTGAAGCTGGCGAACTCGGCCAGCGGTGCGCGCTGCGTCTGCAGCCGGTTGACCACATGGTCCGTGTCGGCGTGCCCGAGGGCCATCCCGCAGATGATGATCTGGTTGTCCGGGATGCCCAGGATGGGGCGGATGACCTCGTGGAAGTCCGCAAAGGCGGCCTGCGGGCAGGTGTCGAGCCCCCGGCCGCGCGCGGCCAGCGCCAGGGCGCCGATGAAGATGCCCAGGTCGAGCCAGCTGCCTATCTCCAGATCCTCCTCCAGCGTGAACATCATCCCCACTGGGGCGCCGAAGAACTCGTAGTTGCGGCGGCGCTGCTGCTCGGTGGCGGCGAAATCGCCCTTGGCCACTCCGAGCAGGCCGTACAAATCCCAGCCGATCTTCCGGCGTCGGCCCAGGTAGGGCTCGCGCCATTGCTGGGGGTAGTAGTTCCACTCGCGCTGATAACGCTGCGCGGGGCCTTCGTCGAGGGCGCGCAGGATGCCGTCGGTGATGCGCTGGCGCAGCTCGCCGGCAAACACGTGCACCTTCCAGGGCTGGATGTTGCTGCCGCTGGGGCTGCGTGCAGCCAGTTGCAGCAGTTCCTCGACCTCGCCACGCGCAACGGGCGTCGGCAGGAATGCGCGCACCGAGCGCCGCGTCAGCAGCGCCTCCTCGGCCGACAGGCGTGTGCCGGTGCCTTCAGTCGTCATGGGTGTCTCCAGGGGTCTTGCTCAAGCTCGGGGCATGGGCCGGATCCTCGTGCCTTGCCCGGCTCTGCGCAAGCCATGCAGCCTGGGTGAGTGGAGGATGTTGCCTAGGGAAAGCACCGGTTCGTTCGTGCCCCGGATCGGAGAAAGTGTCCCGACAGGGGGCGTACGCAGGCGGTCACAGGCGACCGACCGCGCTGGCCAAGAGGGCCAAGGAGTCAGTTGATGAAAGCTATTGCTCGAGCGCTCGCCGTGCTCGCCCTGTTCGTCACGGGGTATGCGGCCGCGCAGGGTTACCCGAGTCGTCCCATCAAGATTTTCGTGGGCTTCCCGCCGGGTCAGTCGGTGGATGTGGTCGCCCGCCTGGTTGCGCAGCCCCTGGGCCAGTCGCTCGGCCAGGCCATCGTGGTGGACAACCGTCCGGGGGCCGGAGGCGTGATGGGAGTCAACGCCCTGCTCAGCGCCCCCGCCGATGGCTACAGCACCATGATCGGGTCGAGCGGGCCGCTGTCCGTCAATCCGCACCTGGCCAAGGTGTCCTTCGACGTGCAGAAGTCGTTTGCGCCGATCAGCATGCTGGCCACGTTGCAGTACGTGCTCGTGGCGCAGCCGTCGTTCCCGGCCTCGAACGTTCGTGACCTGGTCGCGCTGCTGAAGGCCAACCCCGGCAAGCACAACTTCGCCGGGTCCTCCAACGGCACGACGCAGCACCTGGCGGGTGAGCTGTTCAAGATGCAGGCCGGCTTCGATGCCACCTTCATCCCCTACGCGGGCAGCACGGCCGCGCTCAACGATGTGATGAGCGGGCGGATCAGCTTCGCCTTCGAGACCATAGCCACCGTCCTGCCGCTGATCCAGTCCGGTCGGCTCAAGGCCATCGCCGTCTCGAGCCAGAAGCGCTCGAGCCAGCTGCCCGATGTGCCCACGATCGCCGAGAGCGCCGGCCTGTCGGACTTCAACGTGGTGGCATGGATCGGCCTGGTGGCCCGCGCCGGCACGCCCCCGGAGTTGCTGGGCAAGCTTTCGGCCGAGGTCCAGAAGGCGATCCAGTCCAGCGAGGTGCGTGAGCGCTTCCAGGTGCTGGGCATGGAGCCGGTCTCGAGCTCGCCTGCGGAGCTGGCGCGCGTGATGAACGAATCGTACGAACGCTTCGGCGACGTCATCAGGCGCGCAAACATCAAGATCGAGTGATCCCGTACGTTGAACGGGCGGCGCCAGCGCGCGGACACGTTCAATCGATGGCCCGTCCCCGCGAGGGCGGCAACCAGCCGGTCTCGGGAAGCGGGGCGCAGGCCCCCTGCGGCCGGGTGGGTCCTCGAGAGCCGATGCCGCGGGCTGTGGCCCGCCGGCGGGCCATGCCCCGAGCCGCGGCCAGCCCGAGCCTGAGTTGCTGCTCCCCTGAGTGGCCGCCATGCGCCGCGCCTGTCTCGAGGGCCGGCGGGCGCGGTGGGTCGCGGGCTGGCGGCTGAGCAAGATTCCTGGAGGTACACGTGATGCAATCCCCTGCCGAGCCACCCGCGCTGCCCTTGTCGGGCACCAAGGTGGTCGACATCTCCAACTTCCTGGCCGCGCCGATGGCCTCGATGTTCCTGGCCGACTTCGGGGCCGACGTCATCAAGGTCGAGCGGCCTCAGGCGGGCGACGAGGTGCGCCGCTGGGGCGAGGTGAAGGATGGCGTGGGCCTGTACTACAAGGCCGTCAACCGCGGCAAGCGGTCGGTCACGGCTGACCTGCGCACCCCTTTCGGCGTGGAGGTGGTCAAGCGTCTGGTGCGCGACGCGGACATCCTGGTCGAGAACTACCGGCCGGGCACGCTCGAGAAGTGGAACCTCGGCCCCGACGTGCTCCTGGAGGTGAACCCGGCCCTCATCATCGTTCGTGTCACGGGCTTCGGCCAGACGGGCCCGAACCGCCGCCGCCCCGGGTTCGGCACCATCGCGGAGGCCTATTCCGGCTATGTCTACATCTCCGGCGAGCCCAAGGGGCCGCCGCTGCTGCCGGGTTTCGGCCTGGCGGACTCCACCACCGGCCTCATGGCCGCCTACCTGGCCAGCGTCGCGTTGCACGAGAAGCGGCGCAGCGGCAAGGGGCAGGTGATCGACCTGGCGCTCTACGAGACGCTGCTCACGCTGCTGGGCCCCCAGGTGGTCAACTACGACCAGCTCGGCCTCATCCAGGAGCGCGCAGGATCGCGCCTGCCCTTCACCGCGCCGCGCAACATCTACCGCACGCGCGATGGCAAGTTCATCTCGGTGGGCGGCAGCGCGCAGTCCATCTTCGAGCGCCTGTGCGTCGCGCTGGAGATTCCCGACCTGCCCCAGGACGAACGATTCCGGGACAACCGCGCCCGCCTGGCCAATGTGGACGCCCTGGACGAGGCGCTGCAACAGGCCATCTCGCGCTTCGACCGCGACGAGCTGATGCGCCGGTTCATCGAACTGGAGGCCGCCATCTCGCCCGTGAACAACGTCGAGGATGTGCTGAACGACCCGCATGTGGTCGAGCGCGGCAACATCGTGAGCGTGGACGACGAGGAGCTCGGTGCGCCGCTGCGCATGCAGAACGTGGTGGGCAAGCTCTCGCGTACGCCGGGCCAGATCCGCCACACCGGCCCGGCCCTGGGCGCGCACAACCGCGAAGTGCTCGTGGACATGCTGGGCTTTTCCGAAGAGGAACTGGCCCAGCAGGGCATCGCGCTGACTTAGCGGGCTGCCTGCCCGCTTCCGCAACCCCTCGAGAGCCGAGCCCACCGTGCCCGTTCATCGCAGCCTCCTGTTCGCCCCGGGCAACCATGCGCGCCGGGTGGAGAAGTGCCTCACCCTGGGCGCCGACGCCGTCATCCTGGATCTGGAGGACGCGGTCGCCGACGCCGAGAAGGCCGCCACGCGGGCCGTGGTCGTGCAAGCCCTCGGCCGGCCGCGGCGCAGCCAGGGCTATGTGCGCGTGAACTCTCTGGGAACGCCGTGGGCGCTCGGGGATTTCCTGGCCGTGGTGACCACGGGCGTGGATGGCATCGTGTTGCCGAAGGTGGAGAGCGCCAGCGACCTGCGCACCGGCGAGTGGCTGATCGACTCCCTGGAGCGCGAGCGCGGCCTGCCCAGCGGCCGCATCGACCTGATCCCCATCATCGAGACGGCCGCAGGCTTTGCGCACATGGGCGAGATTGCGGCCGCCGCCCGGCGTACACGGCGGCTGGCCTTCGGCGCGGGCGACTTCACGCTCGACATCGGCCTGGCCTGGTCGGCCGACGAGACCGAGTTGCTGCCGTACCGCAGCCAGTTCGTCGTGCAGTCGCGCGCAGCCGGCCTGGAGCCGCCGCTGGACACCGTGTGGGTGTCGCTCGACGACAAGGACGGCTTCAGGAGATCCGCACTGCGGGCCAGGAGCCTGGGCTTCCAGGGCAAGTTGTGCATCCACCCTGACCAGGTGCCGGTGGTCAACGAGTGCTTCTGCCCGACCGAGAGCGAGCTCGCGCATGCTCGCCGTGTCATCGACGCATTCGAGCAGGCCCAGCGCGAGGGCCTGGCCGCGATCCAGGTGGACGGGCAGTTCGTCGACTACCCGATCCTGTACCGCGCGCAACGCATCGTCGCGCGAGCCCAAGCCATCGACAGCGCGGCGCGCCCTTGAGCGCCGCTCCCCACCCAGCCCGGAGCCCATCCTTGCTCGAAGACCTGAAGCTGCAGCCGCTGGACGACATTCGCGTTGTCGATGTCTCCAGCTTTCTCGCAGGCCCTTTCTGCACGGCCCAGCTCGCGGAGTTCGGCGCCGAGGTCTGGAAGGTGGAGCTGCCCAAGGTCGGAGACGCGCTGCGCCGCTTCGGTACTCGCACGCCAGACGGCGATTCGCTGCCCTGGCTGTCGGAGTGCCGCAACAAGAAGTCGATCACGCTGGACATGCGCCTGCCCGAAGGGGCAAGGCTGCTCAAGGAGCTGGTCAAGCACGCCGACGTGATGGTCGAGAACTTCCAGCCCGGCACGCTGGAGAAGTGGGGGCTGGGCTGGGACACGCTCAGGCAGGTGAACCCGCGCCTGGTCTTGGTGCGCATTTCCGGCTACGGGCAGACGGGGCCCTATCGCGACCGACCCGGCTTCGGCCGCATCGCCAACGCCTTCGGCGGGCTGGCGTACCTGGCCGGCTATCCGGACCGTCCACCGGTGACCCCGGGCTCCGCGACCATCCCCGACTACATGGCCGGCTTCTACGGCGCAATGGGTGCGCTGCTGGCGCTCAAGGCGCGCGAGCGCACTGGCCAGGGCCAGATGGTGGACATCGGCCTGTACGAGCCGATCTTCCGGATCCTCGACGAGCTGGCCCCTGCCTATGCCTACAAGGGCTACGTGCGCGAGCGCATGGGGCCGGCCACGGTGAACGTCGTCCCTCACAGCCACTACCCCACCCGGGATGACCGCTGGATCGCGATCGCCTGCACCAACGACAAGATCTACCTGCGCCTGGCCGAGGTCCTGACCGGGGCTGGCCTGGCCGTGCCCGAGGAGTGGGCCCTGCTGGCGAACCGGGAGCGCGCGCGCCAGCAGGTCGATGGGCTGGTGGCCTCCTGGACGGCCCGGCACGACCGGGCCGACCTCCTGCGCATCTGCGAGGAGGCGCAGGTGCCCTGCGGCCCGATCTACTCGATCGACGAGATCTTCGAGGATCCGCATTATGCCGCGCGCGGCAACATCCTGAGGATGCACGACGACCGGGTGGGCGAGCTGCCCATTCCGAACCTGGTGCCCCGCCTGTCGGACACGCCAGGCCGCGTCAACTGGCTCGGCCCGCGCCTGGGCGAACACAACGTCGAGGTCTATCAGACCTTGCTGGGCCTGAGCGACGATGACCTGAGCCGCCTGGCCGACGAAGGCGTGATCTGAGGCCGCCGCTCCACCCCCGCTGGCACCTGACTTCCTTCCATCGAGACGCACCATGATGAACCTGCCGCAGCACATCACGATCAGCGAAGTGGGCCCGCGCGACGGCCTCCAGAGCCTGGACCGCTGGATCGATACCGACACGAAGATCGCCATGATCGACCGGCTCTCCCGGGCCGGCTTTCCCGTCATCGAGGTGACGGGCTTCACGCGCAACACCGTCATCCCCAACCTCAAGGATGCCGAGGAAGTGTGCGGCCGGATCCAGCGTCGACCCGGCACCAAGTACCGGGCCCTGGTGCCGAACGTGCGCGGCGCCGACCGCGCCGCGGCTGCCAACCTCGACGAGATGCTGGGCCTGATCACGGTCAGCGAGACCTACCTGCGCAAGAACCAGAACATGTCGCTGGACGAGGCGATCGACCAGGGCATCCGGTGCTTCCGCGTCGCCGATGGCGCCGGCGTCGGCTTCGTGATGGCTGTCGGAGTCGCGATGTGGTGCGCCTACGAAGGCGAGATCCCGCAGGACAAGACGATGGCCGTGCTGCGCCGGCTGCGCGAGGGCGGCATCCGGCGCTTCTACCTCGCCGGCTCGATGGGCATGGAAGATCCCGTGATGGTCGCCTCCCTGTTTCGGCGTGCCGCGGGCGAACTGCCGGACTGCGAGTTCGGCTATCACGTGCACAACCTCTCGGGCTTCGGCACGGCCAACGTGCTGGCCGCCGTCGATGCAGGGGCCACCTTCATCGAGGGATCCATCTGCGGCATTGGCGGCGGCATCGCCATGCCCACCAGCGTCGCCTCGGTGGGGAACCTGCCCACCGAAGACCTGGTGTGCCTGTTCGAGGCCATGGGCGTGCGCACCGGCGTGGCGCCAGAGGAAGCCGTGGCGGCCTCGCGCGAGATCGCCGCCATGCTGGGCATCGAGGCGCGCAGCCACGCTGCCCAGATCGGGACCCGGGCGGAGCTCCTCGAGCAGGGGCAGCACCATCCGCGCAACCCCCAGCAGCAGCCCGCCTGAGGGGCCGTGGCCTTGCCGGAGGCGATCCCGTCAGCGCACCAGGGCCTGGAGCGCGCGGAACTCAGGATGCCCGGCGTGGCGCACCCATTCGAAACCCACCATCTCGCTCGACACGATCACTGCGCCGGCGCCCTCGAGGCGCCGCAGCGCGAGCTCGCGGTCGAGAGGGTCGCGCGAGCCGCAGGCATCGGCCACCACCCAGGCGCGCAGGCCGGCCGCGTGCAGCCCCAGCACCGTCTGCAGCAGGCAGACATGAGCCTCGCAGCCGGCCACGACGAGCTGGTCGCGCCCGGCGCGCGCAGCCGCCTTCACGGGCTCGAGCAAACCGTCGGTGCAGGCGTCGAAGTGCGACTTGGCCAGCACCTGGCTGCACAGCGCGCGCAGCGGCGCCTCCACGGGCCCGAGCTTGTCCGGGCTCTGCTCGGTGGCCAGGCAGGGCACCGCCAGCACCTGGGCCAGCCGGGCCAGGCGCAGCGCACGCGCCAGGACGCGCTCGCCCCCCGCAATGGCGGGCATCAGGCGCTGCTGATGGTCGACGAGGACCAGCTGCGAGCGCGCCGCATCAAGCATTTGGGCGGACATGTCTTGCATCATGCCGCATGCAGCCGGTTCGGGCCTGGACGGTCCGGGCGGCCTGCCCACCTGGAGAGCCCACGATGAATGCCCCCGATTCCTCCGCCCGCCTGATGTCCGGCGCCGACTACCGCGAGTCGCTGCGTCGCCTCAAGCCCGTGGTCTACGTCGACGGCCGCCGCGTGGAGAGCGTGGCCGACGACCCGGCGCTGCGGCCCGGCGTGAACGCGATCGCCTTCACCTACGACGCGGCGCTCGAGCCCGGCCACGCGCGCCTGATGACGGCGGTGCAGCACACCAGCGGGCGGCTCGTGAACCGCATGACGCACATCGACACGGGCACGGCCGACCTGCTCAACAAGCTCGAGGCGGTGCGGCTGCTGTGCCAGGCGACGGGATGCGCGCAGCGCTACCTGACGCACGACGCGCTCAACGCGATCTGGCAGGGCTGTGCACGTATCGACGACGCCGCCGGTGCCCCGGCCGGGCAAGGCGAGCGCACGCAGCGCTTCCTCGCGTACCTGCATCGGGTGCAGGACGAGGACCTCACGCTGGGCGTGGCAATGACCGACGCCAAGGGCGATCGCAGCCGCCGTCCGCACCAGCAGACCCAGCCTGACACCTACGTGCATATCGTCGAGCACAACGCCGTGCGCGACGGCCAGCGCGGGATCGTGATCTCGGGGGCGAAGGCCATCGTCACGGGCGCACCCTACATGCACGAGCTGCTCGTGATGCCGGGCCGCAACATGGGTGCCGAGGATGCCGACTTCGCCGTGTGCTGCGCGGTGCCTGTGGATGCGCCCGGTCTCACGATGATCGCGCGCCCGGCAGGCAGGCCGGGCGAGAAGGTCGAGCATGGCGAGGCACTCTTCAGCCGGCGCTATGGGCAGACCACTGCGGTGTGCCTCTTCGACCGCGTGTTCGTGCCCTGGGAGCGCGTGTTCGTGGCCGGGGAGTGGGAGCACTCGGGGCACGTTACCTACAGCTACGCCACGCACCACCGCCACACCTGCATCGCCGCGCGCGCGGGATTCGGAGACCTGCTCATCGGCGCCGGCGCGCTGATGTGCGAGGCCAACGGCTTCGACCCCGGCCGCGAGACGCACCTGCGCGACCAGATGGTGGAGCTGATCTCCATCGTCGAGGGCTTCTATGCCTGCGGTGTGGCCGCCAGCGTCTACGCGCAGCGCGACGCGCACTGCGACGTGGTGATGCCCGAGCCGGTCTTCGCCAACGTGGGTAAGCTGCTGCTGGCCACGAAGATCTACGACATGCACCGCATCGCCCACTACGTGAGCGGTGGCCTGGTCGTGACACTGCCCGGGCCCGAGGAGGACCACAACCCCGAGACCGCGGCGCGTCTGAGCGAGCTGCTGCAGGCCGCCCCTGGCGTGCCCTACGACAAGCGCATCGAGGTGGCGCGCTTCATCGAGGACCTGACTGCCGGCTACCAGGGCGGGTGGTACAGCGTGATCAGCCTGCACGGCGGAGGCTCGCCTGCGGCCATGAAGCAGGAGATCTGGCGAAACTATCCCGTGGGCTCGAAGGTGGAGCTCGTCGAGCGCCTGCTCGAGCGCGGTGTGGCTGCCGGGCCGCAGCCCGGGCGCGCGATCACCGCCAACCGCCAGCCCGGGCGCTGCTGCGACATGGGCTGCAGCGCACCGGGTGCGCCGGTGATGGTGCCTCTGCCCAGCGGAGGCGGGCGCGCCTGAGATCGCTGCAGGCCGCTTGACCGGCCTGCAGGCTTCGCGCGACCGGCTTGCTCAGGACGGGGTGTAGGCCAGGCGCACGTACATCGGCGCGTAGGCCTCGGCCTGCGTGATCTCCACCAGGTGCTCGCGCGAGAGCTCGAGCAGCGCGATGAGCGTGACCACCACCACCTGCACCCCACGCTCGGGCTCGAAGAGCTCCTGGAACTCCACGAAGCGCCGGCCCTGCAGCGACTTCAGCAGGTGGCTCATCTGCTCGCGCACCGACAGCTGCTGGCGCCCGACGCGGTGGTGCTGCACCAGGCGTGCGCGCTGAAGGATGTCGCTCCACGCCGCACGCAGCTCGTCGGCCTGCACGTCGGGAAAACGCAGCTGGAGGTTCTGCTCCACGGCCACCTGGGCGCGCAGGAAGTCTCGCCCGAGCAGGGGCAGCTGGTCCAGCCGCGCGGCCGCGAGCTTCATCTGCTCGTATTCGAGGAGCCGGCGCACGAGCTCGGCGCGCGGATCCTCCGGCTCACGGCCGTCCTCGCTCTTCCTCGGGGGCAGCAACATGCGCGACTTGATCTCGATGAGCATCGCGGCCATCAGCAGGTACTCGGCGGCCAGCTCGAGGTTGCGGCGCCGAATCTGCTCGACGTACTCGAGGTACTGGCGCGTGACATCGGCCATCGGGATGTCGAGCACGTTGAAGTGCTGGCGCCGGATCAGGTAGAGCAGCAGGTCCAGCGGCCCCTCGAACGCTTCGAGGAACACCTCCAGCGCATCGGGCGGGATGTAGAGATCCTGCGGCAGCTTGAACAGCGGCTCGCCATACAGCCGCGCGATCGCCACCTGGTCGATCACGTCCGGGCCCGAGGGCTGCTCGATGGCAGGCGCTTCAGGCAGCGGCTGCGGCAGCCCGGGCGGCAGCGCCTGGCCCGACACGCCGTTCAGGCCTTGGTCTGGTAGACGTAAGGCTGCTGCGGCACCCGCGCGCTGCGGTAGTCGGCCTGCGCGTCGCGGTCCACGGGCTTGTCCCACAGCAGCGCGCGGCCGCGCTTCTGCTCGTCCTCGAGGCTCGGGCGCTGGGCCTTGAGCTGCTCGAGGAACTGCGTCACGTCGGATTGATAGGGCTTCCAGAAGAAAGGCATGGCGACGCGTGGATCGGGAGTGATCGGTTGGCTCGGGACAATCCCGCAGTTTACCGTCCGCGCCCCGTGGCTCAGGCTCCGGCCGCCAGGACCTCCACGCCCGAGGTGCGCAGCGCCGCGTTGAGCGCGGCGAGCTCGGGCCCGCAGCAGGCTTGCAGCCGCGCGAGCTGCTCGTCCACCTGCGCCATCGCCTCGCGCGAGACCTCGAGCGCCGGCGTGGTGGGCGCCTCGTCGGCGATCGACACCACGCTCACCAGGTCGGAGAGCTGGTCGTCGAGCCCCGCCTGGTGGCGCAGCACGTCGCGCAACGACTCGCGCTTGGGGTCGACCAGCACCGACTCGATGGCGTCGAGCGCCTCCACGAGCTTGCGCGCCTGCGCAGCTGCCGGCCCCGCCTCGATCCGGGGCAGCAGCGCGCGCAACTGCCCGCGCAGCCAGCGCAGCCGGTTGACGCCGGTGTTCAGCGCCGACAACTTGTCGTGCAGCTGGCGCAGCAGCGCAAGCTGCTGGTCGAAGGCGCGCTGCGAGGTCTTGACGCGCGGATCCTTGACGACGACCAGCGGCGCCTCCAGGCGCTCCTTGCCGGCTTCGAGCACCACGGTGTAGCGGCCCGGCGCCACGAGCGGCCCGTTGAGCTCGTCCTTGTCATCGGCCAGCGGCTGATTACGCCGGTCGGCCAGCGCCGGGTCCTGGCGCACGGGGCCGGTGTGGCGCATGTCCCAGACGTAGCGGTTCAGGCCCGCACGCGTGCCCGGGCGGCGCGCCGCCGCAAGCTTCGCGTCGTCGCTGGCCAGGGTGCGCACGAGCTGCCCCTTGGCGTCGAGCACCGAGAGCTTCACCGCTCCCTTGAAGCCTTCGGGCAGCCACCACCACAGCAGGGCACCCGAGGGGGCGCCTTCGCCTACGTCCAGGAACTGGCGGCTCGTGCTGCCGTCGGCCTTCTTCACGACCTCGCTGCCCCCGCTGATGCCGAAGGCCGGCCCGTAGCTGATGCCGGACTTGCCGTAGCCGGAGCCGGCGCTCCACGTGAGCTTGGTGCGCACCGTCTCGCGCGGCGTCACGAGCTGGAGGGCGCGTGCGTCCTCGCGCAGCTGGCGCAAGGCCGACAGGTCATCCAGGATCCAGAACGAGCGCCCGTGCGTGGCGGCCACCAGGTCGCCGTGCTTGATCTTGAGGTCGTACACGGGTGCCACCGGCAGCCCGCCGCCCATGCGCGTCCAGTGCGCGCCGTCGTCGAGCGTGTAGAAGATCCCCGTCTCGGTGCCCACGAAGAGCAGGCCAGGTCGCACCGGGTCGGCGCGCACGACGCGCGTGATCTCGCCGCGGGGCAGGTCACCCGTGATCGACTGCCAGGTGCGGCCGCTGTTGGTGGTGCGGAAGAGGTAGGGCTGGTAGTCGGCCAGCTTGTAGCGCGTGGCGCTCACGTACACGGTATCCGCATCGTGCTGGGAGAGCTCCACGCAGCCCACGTAGGCCAGCGCCGGCATCGCCTTGGGTGTCACGTTCTTCCACGAGGCCCCGCCGTCTCGCGTGACGTGCACCAGGCCGTCGTCGGTGGAGGCCCAGATCTCGGCCTCGCGGTGCGCGGAGGGCACCACGCAGGCGCAGGTGGCGTGCACCTCGGCGCCGGCCGTGTCGTGCGTGAGCGGGCCGCCCGAGTGGCCCTGGCGGGTCGGGTCGTTCAGGCTCAGGTCGGGGGAGATGGCCTCCCAGTTCGTGCCCTCGTCGCGCGTGCGGAAGACGCGGTTGCCCCCCGCGTAGAGGGTCTTGGGGTCGTGCGGCGAGAACACGAGGGGAAAGGTCCAGGCGAAGCGGTACTTGAGGTCGCGCGGGGGCACGCCGCGCGACTTCTCCGGCCAGACGTTCACCAGGCGGATCTGGCGCGTGCGGTGGTCGTAGCGCTGCAGCGCCCCTGCGCCGCCCGGGCTCGAGCCCACGGCACCGCAGTAGACGATGTTCGGATCCTCCGGATGCACGACGATGAAGCCGCTCTCGCCCGTGCCCGGGTAGGTGCAGTCCCCGATCGTGATCGAGCCCCATTCGGAGGCGCTGGGCACCGAGATCGAGGTGTTGTCCTGCTGCGTGCCGTAGACGCGGTAGGGGTACTGGTCGTCGACGTCCAGGCGGTAGAACTGGGCGGTCTTCTGGTTGTAGATGGAAGACCAGCTCGCCCCGCCGTTGAAGCTCACGCAGGCACCGCCGTCGTTGCCCTCGATCATGCGGCGCGGGTTGCGCGGGTCGATCCACAGGTCGTGGTTGTCGCCGTGCGGGGTCGTCACCTCCGAGTAGGACACGCCGCCGTCGGTGGACTTCCACATCTGCAGGTTCGTCACGTACACCGTGTCGGCATGGCCGGGATCGGCAAACACGTGCGTGTAGTACCAGGGCCGGTGCATCAGGTCGCGGTGGCTCGACACCTGCACCCAGTTCGTGCCGTGGTCGTCGCTGCGCCACATGCCGGTCTGGTCGCCCTCGGCTTCCACGAGCGCATAGACGCGCCCGGGGCGCGCCGCCGAGGCGCTCACGCCGTGCTTGCCCAGCAGCCCGCCAGGCAGCCCACCCCGGCCGGAGAGCTCTTCCCAGGTGTCGCCCCCGTCCATCGAGCGCCACAGCCCGCTGCCGGGGCCGCCGCTGTGGAGGTGCCAGAAGCTGCGTCGCGCGTTCCAGCAGCCCGCGTACAGGATGCGCGGGTTGGTCGGGTCCATCGACAGGTCCACCGCGCCGGCGTCGGCGTTGCGGTAGAGAACCTTCTTCCAGGTGCGCCCGCCGTCCTTGGAGCGGTAGACGCCGCGCGCCTCGTTGGAGCCGAAGGCGTCGCCCAGGGCGGCCACGTAGACGAGGTCGGGATCCTGCGGGTGCACGCAGATGCGGCCGATGTGGCGCGTCTCGGCCAGGCCCAGGTGCTGCCAGGTGCGGCCCGCGTCGGTGGAGCGGTACACGCCGTCGCCATAGGAGACGTCGATGCGGATCGTCGTCTCGCCCGTGCCGGCGTAGATCACGTTCGGGTCGGAGGGCGCCACGGCCAGCGCGCCGATGGTGGCACTCGTGAGGAAACCATCGGAGACGCAGCGCCAGTACACGCCTGCGTCCACCGTCTTCCACACACCGCCGGCGCAGGCGCCGAAGTAGAAGGT
>CAILKA010000039.1 GCA_903834645.1 uncultured beta proteobacterium | reverse complement strand
GCGGTTGTCGCTCAGGCGAAAGCTCAGCAGCACCGCCTTCTTCGCCCACTGGTTGACGCTCCACTGCCCCACGCCCTGGCGCTCGGCCACGCGCAGCTGGCCGTTGTCGAGCTCGGCGATCACGTGCTCCACGGCCTCGCGCACTTCGGGCGAGTTGACGGCGGTGAGTTCGGAGCGGTTGTCCCAGGCAAGCTCGATGGTTGACTGGAGCAGGGAAGTCATGCGGGGGCCTTGGATGAGGAGGGGGAGGTGGCTCGGAAATGCGAAACGATGCGCGAGGCCGCCTCGACGCATTCATCCACGCCTGCCACGAGCGCGAGCCGCAGCCGGCCGGCACCGGGGTTCAGCCCGTGCGCGTCGCGCGCGAGAAAGCTGCCCGGCAGCACCGCGACATTGTATTGAGCCAGCAGCGACAGGGCTGCCGCCACATCGTCGCCGGGCCCGCCGGATGCGTGCGGCGGCAGGGCACACCACAGGTAGAAGCCGGCGTCGGGCAGCCTCACGTCCATCACTTCGGCCAGCATGGGCGTGACCCGGGCGAACTTCTGGCGGTAGAGCTCGCGGTTGGCTGCCACGTGTGCCTCGTCGGCCCAGGCGGCCATGCTCACACGCTGGACCACCGTGCTCATGGCACTGCCGTGGTAGGTGCGGTAGAGCAGGAACTTCTTCATGATCCGGGCGTCGCCCGCAACGAAACCTGAGCGCAGCCCGGGCACATTGCTGCGCTTGGACAGGCTCGTGAAGACGACCAGCCGTTCGAAGTTCGCAAGCCCGAGTTCGCGCGCTGCCTGCAGCGCACCCAGGGGGGGCTCGTCGCGGAAGTAGATCTCCGAGTAGCACTCGTCGCTGGCGATGACGAAGCCGTGGCGCTCGCTCAGCGCGAACAGCTGCCGCCACTCCTGCAACGGCATCACCGCGCCCGTGGGGTTGCCCGGCGAGCAGACGTACAGCAGCTGCGTGCGCGCCCAGGTCGCCTCGTCGATATCGTCCCAGCGCGAGGCGAAGTTGCGAGCGGGGTCGCTGTTGGCGAAGGCCGTGCCGGCGCCGGCCAGCAGGGCCGCGCCCTCGTAGATCTGGTAGAACGGATTCGGGCAGACGACCGTTGCGCCAGGGCGGCTCGGGTCGATCACGGTCTGGGCCAGCGCGAAGAGCGCCTCGCGAGAGCCGTTGACCGGCAACAGCTGCGTAGCCGGGTCGAGCGTGACGCCGTAGCGCCGCGCCACCCAGCCCGCTGCCGCCTCGCGCAGGGCCGGCTCCCCGGAGGTGGAAGGGTAGGTGGCCAGCCCCGGAAGGGAAGCCACCATTGCCTCCTCGATGAAGCGTGGCGTGGGGTGCCGCGGCTCCCCGATGCCCAGGCTGATCGGGCGCAGGTGCGCTGGCGGCCGGATGCTGGCCGTGAGCTCGCGCAGCCGCTCGAAGGGATACGGGTGCAGGCGTTCGAGCAACGGGTTCATGCCCCGATTATCATGGGCTGCAGCGGCTTCCCGCCCAACGCGGACGGCCCTGCGCCCATGCACTTCCCCGCCCGCCATACCCTGGCCACCGCACTCCCGTTGGCAGTCGCCTGGGGACTGTGGCACGCGCCGCAGACGGGCTGGTTCATCATGCTTGGCGTGCAGCTCGCGATCGCCGCGCTCGAACTGCTTCCTGCGCTGCGCCGCTCGGCTCCGGCCGAGCCCTTCGGCACCTGGCACCGCGCCTTGCTGCGGCTGCATGCGCCGCTTCAGGCGGGGCTGCTGGTGCTGGGTGTCTTCGTCGTGCTGCGCCCGGGGGAGGGCTACACGACGGCCGTGCTGGCGGGGCTGGCTGTGGGTGGGGTCACCGGAGCCCTTGGCATCACGTTCGCGCACGAGCTCGGCCACTCGCGAGCACGCACGGACCGGGT
>CAILKA010000038.1 GCA_903834645.1 uncultured beta proteobacterium | reverse complement strand
TCTGGCCATTGACGACGTAGTAGTCGCCTCGCCGCTCGGCGCGTGTCTTGAGCGAGGCCAGGTCCGAGCCCGATCCCGGCTCGCTGTAGCCCTGGCTCCACCAGACCTCGCCGCTGGCGATGCCCGGCAGGAAGCGCTGCTGCTGCGCGGGGGTGCCGAAGGCCATGATGACCGGGGCCACCATCACCGGTCCGAAGGGCACGACGCGCGGCGCACCGGCCAGCGCGCACTCCTCCTCGAAGAGGTGGCGCTGCACGGCGTTCCAGCCCGGGCCGCCGAACTCCTTCGGCCAGCCCCAACCGAGCCAGCCCTGGCGGCCCAGGATCCGGGCCCAGCGCTGCATGTCCTCGCGGGTGAGGTGCATCGCGTGGTGCACCTTGTGGCTGAGCTCGGGCGGGAGGTTCGCGGCCACCCAGTCGCGTATGGTGCGGCGGAAGTCGAGCTCTTCCGCGGTGAAGTTCAGGTCCATGACGGTGAAACCTCGCGCGGGGGCGGGGCGTCGGGAAAACGGAGCCGGGTTTGTAGCATGGCCGTCGGCGCAACACGGCCCGCGGATAATCCGGTCGATGATCGCACCCGCGGGGGACACCACCCAGCTCGCACCCGGCGCGCCGGCTGGCCCGGGCTTCGGGGCGACGGTGGCCGCGCTCTCGGTGGCCCAAGTCCTGGCCTGGGCCGCGCTCTACTACGGCTTCACATCCTTCGTGCTGCCGATGACGGCCGAGCTCGGCTGGAGCAAGCCGGTGCTCATGGGCGCTTTCACGCTCGGCCTGGCCGTGGCGGGGCTGTGCACCTACGCGGCCGGCTCGGTGATCGACCGTGGCCGCGGCCGGGCGTTGATGACGGCGGGCTCGCTGCTGGCCGCACTGGGGTTTGCCGCCTGGGCGGCCGTGCGCGAGCCGTGGCAGCTTTACGTGGCGTGGGTGATGCTCGGCGCGGCGATGGCCATGGTCCTCTACGAGCCGGCCTTCGCGATCCTCACGCGGCGCTACCCCACCCGCTACCGCCAGGGCATCACCACGCTCACGCTCGTGGCGGGCTTTGCGAGCACGTTGTCGTTTCCGGCCTTCGCCTGGCTGATCGGCTCGCTCGGGTGGCGGCCCGCGCTGTGGGCCACCGCCGCGCTCTTCCTGCTCGTGATCACGCCGCTGAACGCCTGGGCGCTCAGGGGCCCGGCCGCCGGCCACGCCCCGCCATCGGACGACGTGGTGGCCGATGCGACGCTGCACGAGGCGCTGCGCACGCGCGCTTTCTGGCTGCTCACCCTGGCCTTCACGCTGGACGCCTTCGTGATGGCGGGGCTGTGGGCACACATGATTCCGCTCTTTGCCGCACGCGGGGCCAGCGAGGCACAGGCGCTGGCCGTGCTGGTGTGGATCGGCCCGGCGCAGGTGGCCGGCCGGGTGCTGTACGCCGCCTTCGGCCAGAAGTGGCCGTTGCGGCACGTGGGCACGGCCGTGCTGGCCGGCCTGGCGCTCTCGATGGCCGTGCTGGCCACGGGCACGAGCGTGGCGAGCTGGCTGGCCTTCGCGGTGGTCTACGGCCTGAGCGCGGGCACCTTCACCATCGTGCGCGGCGGGATCGTGCCGCTGTACTTCGGGCGCGCGCACATCGGCCGCATCGGCGGGGCGGTGGCCAGCGTGGGGCTCGTGGCGCGCGCTGCGGCACCGGTGATGCTCGCCTGGCTGCTGCTGGCCGTGCCCGGCTACCGGGAAGTGCTGCTCGTGCTGGCGCTGCTCGGCGCGGCGTCCGTGGTGGCGTTCCTCATGGCGGGGCGGCCGCGCGCCGAGCGCTGAGGCGCCTGCCGTCGCGCTGGTGCGCTGGTGCGCCTCAGTCGCGGAAGTTCGTGAACGAGATCGGCAGCTCCGTCATCGCCGCGCGCAGCTGTCGGATGGCGAGCTGGAGATCATCGCGCTTGGTGCCGCTCACGCGTACCACGTCGCCCTGAATCTGGGCCTGCACCTTGAGCTTGCTCTGCTTGATGGCGGTCTGGATCGCCTTGGCGTTGTCGGCATCGATGCCGGTCTTGACCGCCACGGCCTGCTTCACCTTGTCGCCGCCGATCTTCTCGATGCGTGCGGAGAAGTCGAGGAAGCGCACGTCGACGCCTCGCTTGACGAGCTTGGCCACCAGCACCTCGCGCACCTGGCCGATCTGGAAGTCGGTGTCGCCATAGAGCGTGAGCTCGCGCGCCTTGCCCTTGTCGGACAGCTCCAGGCGCGCGCTCGTGCCCTTGAAATCGAAGCGGGTCGCAACCTCACGTGCGGCCTGGTCGACTGCGTTGCGCAATTCGACAAGATCAGGTTCGAGGACAGCGTCGAAACTTGGCATAGGGCTGGCCGGGGGGCTGCGCGGCCACCACAGCCGGTGCGCGACGCCGCCAATCCCGGAGAGAATTCTCGCATGACCGATCCGAGCGCGCTTGCCGTCGAGAGCCGTGTGAACCTGCGCGCGCTCAACACCTTTGGCCTGCCCGCCGTGGCGGGGCACCTCGTGCGGGTGCGCAGCGCCGCAGACGTGCGCCGCGTCGTCGACGACCCGGTGTGGGGCCTGGGGCCCAAGTTCATCCTGGGCGGGGGCAGCAACGTCGTCCTCACCCGCGACCCGCCAGGCCTCGTGCTGAAGGTGGAGGTGGCGGGCCGCCGCGTGGTGGAGGCGCGAGACGATGCCTGGATCGTGGAGTTCGGCGCCGGGGAGAGCTGGCACGAGGCAGTGGCGTGGGCTCTCGAGCAGGGCTGCCCGGGCCTGGAGAACCTCGCGCTGATCCCCGGCAGCGTCGGGGCGGCGCCGGTGCAGAACATTGGCGCCTACGGGGTGGAACTGGCCGACCGCTTCGATTCGC
>CAILKA010000037.1 GCA_903834645.1 uncultured beta proteobacterium | reverse complement strand
TCCGGGCCCGGGCGGCAAGCCCGCCTGGGGCAAGCCGGGCATGCGGGGCGGCAGGAAGCCGGCGGCCAGGGCATTCCCGGCCTGATCGAGCCAGGAGTCGGTCGGGACCCGAGCGTCCGACCGACCTCCTGCCTGCCCGGAGCCCCTGCTGCGCTGCCGTGCTCAGACTGCCCCTCGACCCCGACAGGGCTTGCAGGGATGGCGCGAACTTCCTATGCTCCCGGCCCCATGCAAAGGATCGAGCGCACCTGCCGCCCGTTGGAATGCAGGCCCGGCCTCCCACGCTGCGGCCCGACCGTGAGGCGTGGCGAGCCCCGCCCCCGACGGCGGCGTGCATGCACAGCCACCCTGGCCATGGTGTGCATCGCGCTGGCCGGCTGCAGCGGAGGCGAAGGCTCGGGTGCGGCCAACCCCGACAACAGCGGTCCGACCCTGGGCCCGGCGGAGCTGGCCATCCTCGTGGCCGAAGGCGACACGACCGGCGAATCGATTGCACGCGCCTACCAGCGCGCGCGTGGCGTCCCCGATGCCAATGTCATCCGGGTACGCGTGCCGGCAACGGGGGACGAGATCGCCGCCACCG
Organism: uncultured beta proteobacterium; assembly: GCA_903834645.1. Lineage (GTDB taxonomy): Bacteria > Pseudomonadota > Gammaproteobacteria > Burkholderiales > Burkholderiaceae_C > Rubrivivax. The sequence goes on along the minus strand of CAILKA010000037.1, from coordinate 2,400 downwards.
ACTTCGCGACCTTGAAGGCCACCATCGACGCACGTCTGCCCGGCACGGTGCAGGCCACGCTCCTGACCTGGACCGCCCCATCGAGGGTGGTCGGCACGTGCACGATGAGCATCACCAGCGCGCTGGCCCTGGGCTTCGACGCCCAGTGGTGCGCCAACACCTGCGAGACCACGGCGCCCACGGCCTACTTTGCAAGCGCGAGCCGGCGACCGTTCACCGACTTCGGCATCCGCCCCTCGATGATGCTGGGCCTGGGCACGCTGGCCGAGGCTCAAGCGCTCATCGACCGGGGCGTGTCCGCAGACGGGATGGTGACCAGCGGCCGCGCGATGGGCACAGGGTGGCTCGTGCGCACCAACGACGTGGCACGAAGCGTGCGCTGGCCGGACTTCAGCACGCTGGCCAGCCAGCCGGTCTCAGGCGTCGTCCTCAACTACCTCGACAACTCGTCTGGCACCGGCAACAACGCGGTGGCCAACCAGAACAACGTGCTCTTCTACTTCACAGGCCTGGCCACCGTGCCGCAGATCGGCACCAACAGCTGGCTGCCAGGCGCTGCGGCCGACCACCTCACGAGCTATGGCGGCCACCTCCCGCTGGGCCTGGGCCAGATGCCCTCCACCGACTGGCTGCGAGCCGGCGCCACCGCCAGCTACGGCACCGTGGCCGAGCCCTGCAACATCACCGACAAGTTCCCGCGGGCCAGCACTCTCGTGAACCGCTACCAGGCCGGTGACACCCTCCTGGAGGCCTACTGGAAGTCGGTGCGCACGCCCGGGCAGGGCCTGTTCATCGGCGAGCCACTGGCGCGGCCCTGGGCTCGCTGAAGGCTCGGCCGGTGGGCCAGCGCCCCCGCACGACAGCCGCACGCAGCACCACTGCTGTATCGACGCCGGGGGGTCACCGTCAACAGGGAAGCGGCAGCGATGAAGGCCAGCAACGGGGAAAGGTCGAGCATGGATGGCCCGTCGCTGGAACACGGCGGCGACGATCTCGAACCCCATCGAGATCCGTCAGAACAACTGGCCCACGTTGAACAGCGTCAGCAGGCCCAGTGTGGCGAAGATCCCGGCGGCGATCCCATGGACCAGCCGCATGGAGACCTTCTGGGCGATCCTGTCGCCCAGGAACACCGCGGGAACGTTGGCCAGCATCATGCCGAGGGTCGTCCCGAGCACAACCTGCACCACGTCGGCGTAGCGGGCAGCCAGCGCCACCGTTGCGATCTGCGTCTTGTCGCCCATCTCGGCGAGGAAGAACGCGATCACGGTCGTGCCGAAGACACCAAAGCGCTGCCTGCCGCCGGCGCCCTCCTGGTCGATCTTGTCGGGTATCAGCATCCAGCCCGCCATCGCCAGGAACGACAGGCCGATGACCCAGCGCAGCAGGTCCGGGCCCAGCAGCTGGGCCACCCAGCCGCCGACGATTCCGGCCACACCGTGGTTGGCAAGCGTGGCCACGAATATGCCAGCCACGATGGGCCAGGGCCTGCGGAACATGGCGGCCAGGACGATGGCCAGCAACTGGGTCTTGTCGCCCATCTCACCGAGCGCGACCACACCAGTGGACACAAGGAACGCTTCCAAAGGGTACTCCAACGGGCCTGAGACGAAACCCCGACCACGCCGCATCCCGGCCCGCACCGGAAGCTGCGTGGTCAAAGGTCTGGCCAGGCGTTGAGCTGCTCGCGCCATGGCCGCCAGGCCAAGTGTGTTGACGCGGGCCCCTGCGTTGCGCAGGGCGGCTACTCCCCAGTGACGGATGCAATCTTATCGCGGCCTGTTGTGTGCCCTGGCAGCGGCCAGGGCCCATGCAGTAACCTGCGAGCCCGAGCACTAACAGCGTCCGGCTGGCCAGGAAGTAGCCGGAGAGCCACGATGCGAATGCGTGTGCGGGACACCGAGATCTACTTCGACGTCGAGGGTGCTGGCCTGGTGCCGGACGGCGCGACCATGCGCGAGCGCGCGGTGGCCTTCGTCATCCACGGCGGCCCAGGCAGCGACCATACCGGCTTCAAGCCGGCCTTCAGCCCGCTCGCCGATACCCTGCAGCTGGTCTACTTCGACCACCGCGGGCAGGGCCGGTCGGCGCGCGGCGACGTGGCCCGCTACACGCTGGACGAGAACGTCGAGGACATGGAAGCCCTGCGCATCCAGCTCGGCCTGGGGCCCATCGTCTCGGTGGGCACGTCCTACGGCGGCATGGTGGCGATGGCCCATGCCGCGCGCTACCCGGCCAGCGTGGCGCAGCTGGTGCTGATCGTCACCGCTGCCCACGCCGGGTTCAACGCGCGGGCGCGCCAGATCGTGGCCGCGCGGGGCACGGCCGAGCAGCAGGCGGTGTGCGCGCAGCTCTGGGCCGGCGAGCTGCGCACCCTGGAGCAGCTGCGCCACTACTACG
>CAILKA010000036.1 GCA_903834645.1 uncultured beta proteobacterium | reverse complement strand
TGGCCACGCGGGCCGGGTGCGCCTGGGCACGCTCGGGGGCCGCGCGGTGGCCATGCTGCTGGGGCGCGCGCACGCTTACGAGAGCGGCGAGGCGCATGCGATGCGCGGGGCTGTACGCACCCTCGCGCGGCTGGGCTGCCGTGTGCTCGTGCAGACCAACGCCGCAGGCAGCCTCGATGCGTCGATGCCGCCCGGCAGCCTGATGGCCCTGACCGACCACCTCAACCTGCCGCAGCGCTCGCCGCTGGTGCACGAGCGCGACGACAGCCGCTTCGTCGACCTGCGCGACGCCTACGACCCGGCGCTGCGCGCGCACGCCCGGCACTGCGCGCACGCGCTCGGGCTGGCGCTGCACGAGGGCGTCTACGCCTGGGTGATGGGCCCGCAGTTCGAGACCCCGGCGGAGATCCGGATGCTGCGCGCGCTCGGCGCGGATGCGGTGGGCATGAGCACGGTGCCCGAGACCATCCTGGCCCGGCATGCCGGCCTGCGCGTGCTGGCGCTGTCACTGGTCACGAATCTCGCCTGCGGGGTGGGCGACGAGGCGCTCAGCCACGCACATACGCTGCAGGCCGCTGCCCGCGCGGGCGCCGACGCCAGCGCACTCCTCCAGGCCATCGTCGCCGGGCTCGAGGAGCCGGCCTGAGGCCGCAAAGTCCGAGCGTGGCCTGCGCCTGTTACCCGTTGCCCGTTGCCCGTTGCCCGTTGCCCGCACCCATCGATGACACACCCCGACTCGCCCAGCCCCTCGGTCGCACCGGCTGCACAGGCCCTGCCGCGTCGCGCCGCACAGCTCGCACTTGCTTGCCTGGACCTCACGAGCCTCAACGATGCCGACACGCCGGCCGATGTGGCGCGGCTGTGCATGCGCGCGCACGGTCCGCATGGCACGCCCGCTGCCGTGTGCGTGTGGCCGCACCTGGCCGCCCTGGCCCGCCGCGAAGCGCCTGCGGCGGTGGCGGTGGCGGCGGTGGCGAACTTTCCCGACGGCAGCCTGGACGTGGCACGCGTGGCGCGCGAGGTGGGGCAGATCGTGCAGGCCGGCGCGCAGGAGGTCGACGTGGTGCTGCCCTGGCGCGCGCTGCTGGCCGGCGACGAGCGCGGCTGCGCGGCGGTGCTTGCGGCCGCGCGGCGCGCCTGCCCGGGCCTGGTGCTGAAGGTCATCCTCGAGTCGGGTGAGCTCGCCGATGCGGCGCAGGTGCAGCGCGCGGGCGAACTCGCGCTGCAAGCCGGAGCCGACTTCCTCAAGACGAGCACGGGCAAGACGCGCCACGGCGCCAGCCCCGAGGCTGCGCGCACGATGCTCGCGCTGCTGGCCGCGCAGGAGCGCGCCCAGGGCCGCACCGGTGGCTTCAAGGCCTCGGGCGGCGTGCGCACGGTGGCCGACGCGACGCTGTACATGGACCTCGTCGCCCAGGCGCTGGGGCCGGCCGCGGTGACGCCGGCGCGCTTTCGCATCGGCGCCAGCGGCCTGCTCGACGACATCGAGGCCGTGCTCGCGTGGCCGGACGGCCTGCCCAGCCCTCGCGCCAGCGCGACCCCGCCTGGTGGCGCGAGCCGCTACTGACAACCTGGAGTGCACCCCCCATGCAGCGCACCTCACTTTCACCTGAATCCTTCCTGCACACGGGCCCTGCGGCGTCGCGGCTTGCGCGCAGCCTGCTTGCCGGGCTGGCCCTTGCAGGCCTGGCCGGCTGCACCACACCCGGCCCCCGGGGCCCGGCTGCGGGGGCTGCGCCGGCTGCTGCACCCACCGCGCCCGCCGCACCCGTGACGGTGCGGCTGATCGCCTTCAACGACCTGCACGGCAACCTCGAGAGCACGGGGCTCACCCTGCCCTGGCCCGACCCGTCGGATCGGCGCAAGGTGGCTCGGCTCGCCGCAGGAGGGGCCGCGCCGCTGGCAGGGCTGGTGCGGGCGCTGCGCGCCGGCGCGCCCCACCACGTGACCCTCAGCAGCGGCGACATGATCGGCGGCACGCCGCTCGTCTCGGCGCTCTTTCTGCACGAGAGCACGATCGATGTGGTCAACCGCATCGGCGTGGACATCGCCATCCCCGGCAACCACGAGTTCGACGCCGGGCGCGAGGAGCTGCTGCGTGTGCTGCGCGGGGGCTGCGCCGACAACCGGCCCGATGCGCCCACCGTCTCCTGCGCGATCGGGCGCCACGAGGGCGCGCGCTTCGGGATGTTCGCGGCCAACGTCGTCAAGACCGAGGGCGGCACGCTCTTTCCGGCCTCCATCGTGCGCGAGTTCGGCGGCATCAAGGTGGGCTTCATCGGGGCGGTGACGAAGATCACCCCCTCCATCGTCGTGCCCTCGGGCGTGGCGGGGCTGCGCTTCATCGAAGAGGCGCAGGCGATCAACGCCGAGGCGGCGCGCCTGAAGGCCCAGGGGGTGGAGGCGATGGTGGCGGTGATCCACGAGGGCGGCGACACCGGCACACCGGGCCTGCCCATGGAATGGAACGATGCAGGCTGCCCGAACCCGCGCGGCGAGATCTTCGACATCGTCAAGCGCCTGTCCAACGATGTGGACCTCGTGTTCTCGGCCCACACCCACCAGGGCTACCGCTGCGTGATCGAGGGCCGTGCGGTGATGCAGGCCACCGCGCTCGGACGCGGCGTGAGCGTGGCCGACATCGTGCTCGACCCCCGCACGCGCGACATCGACCGCGCCCGCACCGCGCACCGCAACCTGCCCGTCTTCAACGAGCGCAGCGACCCTGCCTTGCGCGAGGCGATCATCGCCGCCGAGCCCGAGCCCTGGCGCCAGGCGCTGCGCACGGCGCAGCCCGCACCCGATGTCGCGCAGCGCGTGGCCGAGTACGTGGCCGCGGCTGCGCCGCGCGCACAGCGGCCGGTGGGGCGCATCGCGGGGAACTTCGACCGCAGCGGGCGCACCGATGCCAGCGCCGGACGCCTCGTGGCCGACGCCCAGTGGGCCGCCACACGTGCGCCCGAGCGCGGCGGCGCGCAGTTCGCGCTGATGAACCCCGGCGGCGTGCGCACCGATCTGCGCTGCGCAAGCGCACCGCCTTGCACCGTCACCTATGGCGAGGCCTTCGCGATGCAGCCCTTCGGCAACAGCCTGGTCGTGATGACGCTCACCGGCGCGCAGATCCGCCAGATGTTCGAGGACCAGCAGGCTCCGGGGCGCGAGCGCCCCTATTTCCTCATTCCCTCGTCATCGCTCACCTACCGCTGGAACGCGCGTGCGCCCCATGGCCAGCGGGTGCAGGAGCTGCGCCTGGACGGACAGCCCCTAGACTCTGCGCGCGAGTACCGCTTCACCGTCAACAGCTTCCTGGCCGAAGGCGGCGACGGGGTGCGCATGCTCGCCAGCGGCCGCAACCGGCTGGGCGGCATGCAGGACGTGGACGCGCTGGTGGCGTACCTGCAGGCCACGACCCCCGCTCCCGAGCGCACGCCGCGCGTCACGTTCGTGGAATAGACCGCCCGTCTACAGGCCGATCCCGTACCAGCCCAGCCCCGCACCC
>CAILKA010000035.1 GCA_903834645.1 uncultured beta proteobacterium | reverse complement strand
TTCGACAAGATCAACTTCCTGATGGACGCCATCGTCGGCTTCATCAACATCAACCAGAACAAGATCATCAAGATCTTCTCGGTGGCCAGCGTGGCGCTGCTGCCGCCCACGCTGATCGCAAGCATCTACGGCATGAACTTCCGCCACATGCCCGAGCTCGACCAGGCCTGGGGCTACCCCTTCGCCCTGGCCCTGATGGCGGCCTCGGTGGCCGCGCCGTTCCTCTACTTCCGACGCAAGGGTTGGCTGCGTTGAGCGCGGCTTGCGCTAACCTACGGCCTGCATGCACGGTTTTTCCCGATTGAAGCCCAGCGTCGCGCGCCAACCGGTGTGCGTGCGCGCGGCGTGGCCCACGGCCTGGTTCACGGGCCTTTGCGCCGCCGTCGCGCTGCTAGTCGCCGCGGGAGCCGCCCAGGCGCAGTTCGCGATGGTGCCCCCGCCGGCGCTGCCGGCGCCGCCCGAACCCTCGGCCGCAGGCGACGAGCGCGCCTACCGGGCCGACGCTGCGCGCCACGTCTACCGGGCTTATGCCAGCCGCATCTACAAGGGCAAGCTGCCGCCGATGATGTACGCGGTGATGATCACCGACACCGAGCTCGACGCCGACGGCACGGTGCGCAGCGTCACCGTCGCTCGCCCGCCGGCGGCGGCCAAGGAGGTCACGCCCTGGGTGATGGCACTCATCCGCGGCGCGAGCCCCTTTCCCGCGCCGAGGCAGCTGGGCGAAGGCGGCACGGTGTGGCGCGAGATCTGGCTCGTGGACAAGTCCGGCCGCTTCCAGGTCGACTCGCTCACCGAAGGGCAGCGCTGAGCCGTCGCGGGCTGCGTGCTCAGCTGCCGGCGCGGCGCTTGAGCCAGCGCATCAGCGTGCCCAGCAGCGGCAGCTTCTCGTAGAGCTCCTCGGCCACGTCCCAGTAGTCGCGGTGCTCGACGATCAGTCCGTCGGCGCCGAAGCGCAGGTGCGTGGCCCCGCGCACGCGCTGCGTCACGGGCGGGCCGCTGCGAAAGGCGAACAGGAAGTCCCAGGTGAGGAAGCAGTCCTCGCCCTGCACGACGGCGGTGTGCACGACGAAGCGCGGCTCGCGCAGCGCCACGTACATGTGGGCGAAGATGGCGCGGATCGGGGCCAGGCCCTGCACCTCGTTGAACGGATCCTTGAAGCGCGCATCCGGAGCGTAGAACTCTCCCAGCCGATCGAGTGCGTCGGGGGCCAGCTGCTCGAAGCCGTCGATCACGCGCTGCACGCGCGCGTCGTCGTGGCGGGTGCCCATCACAACCCCGTGGAGCGGCGCACGGCCGCGAAGTACAGCCCGTCGCCAAGATGGCTCAGCGCCTTGAGCCAGCGCGTGAAGCGCTTGGGGAAATGGATCTCGAACTCACCGCGCGCCAGGCCTTCGAGGATCTCGGCGGCGGCCTGCTCGGGCGTGATGAGTGCGGGCATGTGGAAGTCGTTGCCGGCTGTGAGGGGCGTGCGCACGAAGCCCGGGTTCACCACCGACACCCCGATGCCGCGCGGGGCGAGGTCCAGGTACAGCGTCTGGGCCAGGTTGATGAGGGCGGCCTTCGTCGGCCCGTAGGCCAGCGCCTTGGGCAGCCCGCGGTAGCCCGCCACGCTCGACACCAGGCTAAGGTGTCCGCCGCGCTGCGCCAGCAGGTGCGGCAGCACGGCGTCCAGCAGGTACAGCGCGCCGCAGTAGTTCACCTCCTGGTGCTGCAGCGCGGTCGCCAGATCGAAGGCGTCGGCGCGCATGGGGGTGTAGACCCCCGCGCAGAACATCACGAGGTCCAGCCGCCCGTGCTCGGCCACGATCGCATCGGCGGCCTGCCTCAGCGCGGCCGCGTCGGTGACGTCCAGCGCGCGCGCCTGCGCGCCCGGGTGCGCCTCGACGAAGGCCTGCAGCGCAGCCGCCGAGCGCGCCGAGACCACCACGTGCGCGCCGAGCGCGTGCAGCGCGGCTGCGGTGGCCTGCCCGATGCCGGTGGAGGCGCCCACGAGCCAGGCGGTGCGCCCGCGCCAGTCGGCGAGCCGGGGGTTCAGCGCCATGTCGCGCTCATTTCTTGGTGAAGGAGAGGGTGACCTCGCCCAGGAAGATGCCGAACTTGCTCATGCGTGCCTTGTTGAGCATCACGCGCTCGTCCACGAGGTACATCCAGTCATCGAACTGCACCTCGTAGACCTTGTCGTCCACGGGCAGGCGCAGCGTGTAGGTCCAGTTGAGCGCGTTGCCCGCAGCCTGCCCCTGCGCCTCGCCCACGACATCGTCGGCCCGGCCCGTGTAGCGCCCGCCGCCCAGGTCGGTCAGGCGCCACACGCGGCGCTCGGTCTTGCCGTCGCTGTAGGTGAAGCGCTCGTCGAGCGTGCCCTGGTTGCCCTGCCAGGTGCCCGTCATCTGCACCGTGAAGCGCCGGGCGACCTTGCCCGCGCGGTCGGTGAAGATGCCGTGCGCGACGAGCTCGCCATCGAAGTAGCGCTTGAGGTCGAGCGCGGGCTTCTCGGCTGCGTAATCGGCCGGTACCGGGGCGCTTGCGCAGCCGGCGAGCAGCAGGGCAGGGGCGGTGGCCGCCAGGGCGGCGGTGCGCATCAGTTGGCGTCGGTCCATCGGTGCTCCTTGGAGATCCACAGTTTGTAGAGCAGTGCCGCCGCCACGAGCTTGAGCGCGCACGGCAGCAGGCAGTAGGCCAGGGTGAGGGCCTGCAGCGCCTGCTCGTCACGCGCACCCGGGGCGTAGCCGAAGGCCCCGAGCAGCGGCAGCGCCACACCCGCGGCCAGCGCGAGGTTGAGCTTGGTGGCGAAGTTCCACCAGCCGAAGTAGGCGCCTTCCAGGCGCGAGGCGTGGCCGGCGCGCTGGATGACCCCGGCGAGCAAGGCGCCGGGCAGGGCGAGGTCTGCGCCCAGGGCCAGTCCGCTGGCCACGCACACGGCGGTGTAGGCGGCGACATCGCCCGTGCCCAGCAGCGCCGCCCACGCGAAGGCGAGCACGGCCAGCACCATGCCCGCGAGCCAGGCTCGCGCCAGGCCGATGCGCGCCACCAGCCGCACCCACAGCGGCATCGACAGCGCGCCGGCGGCGAAGTAGCTCACCAGGAACAGCGGCTCCAGTGCCTGCGCCTGCAGGCGGTCGCGCACGAAGAACAGCACCAGCGTGGCGGGCACGGCGCTGGCAATGCCGTTGATGAGGTAGACGGTCAGCAGCCGACGAAAGCCTGGGCTCGCCCAGGGCAGCGTCAGCGAGCCGCCGGGGCGAACCTGTCCGGGCTGCGGCCGCGGTGCGCGCCACAGCAAGGCCAGCCCCAGCGCGAGCGAGACAGCGAAGACGAGCGTGGCCGCGTGCAGGCCGGCCAGCGCGGGCAGTGCACTGGCCACCAGCACGCCCAGCAGCGACAGGCCTTCGCGCCACGAGACCACGCGTGCGCGCTGGCGCTCGTCGCCGCCCAGGCGCGCGCCCCAGGCCTGGTGCAGCACGCTGGCCACGCTGAAGGCCAGGTAGGTGATGGTGAGCATGGCCGCGCACCACGCGAGCAGTGCCGGGCCCTATCGCACCGCGGGGAAGAAGAGGGCGCGAAAGCCCAGCGCGAGCGCGACCGACGCGGCCACGGCGGCCAGCAGCACACGCCGCATGGACGCGGCAAACCAGCCATCCACCCAGCGCCCGATGAGGGGGTCGGCCACGGCGTCGAGCAGCCGCGCGGCCAGCAGCAGCGCGCCGAGCACACCCAGCGGCACGCCGAACTCGACCGCGTAGTGGTTGGGCAGCACCACGTACAGCGGCAACGCCACGAAAGCCAGCGGAAAGCCCAGTGCGCCGTAGCGCAAGCCCTGGGCCCACCCGACGCCGGGCACCAGGGCCGCATCTTTCATGGCAGCCCGAGCAGCGCGGCGCGCAGCCGCGGCTCGGAGGTCACGGGGGCCAGCCAGATGCCGAAGAAGCGTCGTGCAAAGTCGGCGTCGCGCTTCTCGCCGCGCAACTGGCCGTTGACGAAGAATCGCACCACGCCATCGGGGCGCTGCACGCCCGTGATGCGGTCGCCCGCGCGCACGTCCGGGAAGAACTGCAGCATGGCCTGCAGCCAGCGCTCGGCCGCGTCGGCGGTGATCGGGCCGGCGCGGCGCATTTCCTCGAGCGAGCGCTCCGCAATGCGCCGGCCGGCCAGATCGCGTGCGTACTCGATCTCCAGGGCCAGTGGCCGGCGGGCCCAGTCCTCGGGCCCCACCTGTGCGTCGGCCGTCCACAGCCGGATGTCGTAGACGTGCAGCCCGAGGAAGCGCAATTGCGCGCGGCCCTGCACGCGCGCGGCCGGCCACTCGGAGGCGAGTTCGCGCGGCGGCGCGCCGGATGGCGGGCTCGAGGCGCGGACCAGGCCCGGCGCGGCCAGGATCGCCGCAGCCGTGGCTGCGGGCAGCAGCACCAGCGCGGGCGCCTGTGCGGCTCGTCGAAGCAGGTGGCGTCGTTGCATGGCTCAGGCGTGGCGCAGCGTGAACTGCACGACGTCGGTGTTGCCGGTGTCGAAGGCCGCCTCGCAGTAGGCGAGGTAGAACTCCCAGATGCGCATGAAGCGCGTGTCGAAGCCCAGGCGGCGCACCTGCGCATCGCGTGCACGGAAGGCCGTGCGCCAGCGCCGCAGCGTCTCGGCGTAGTCGGGCCCGAAGGCGAGTTCGCGCTCCACCACCAGGCCGGCGCGGCGCGCCTCGGCCCGGAAGGCCTCGGGGCTGGGCAGCACGCCGCCGGGGAAGATGTACTGCTGGATGAAATCGGTGGAGCGCAGGTAGCGCTCGAAGAGGTCGTCGCGGATCGTGATGGTCTGGATGCAGGCCCGCCCGCCGGGCTTGAGCCGGCTCTTGAGGCAGCCGAAGAAGCTCTCCCAGTACTCGCGCCCGACGGCCTCGAACATCTCGACGGAGACGATCGCATCGAAGGGGGCGTCGTCGATGTCGCGGTAGTCCTGCAGCCGCAGGTCCGCGCGTTCGGATGCGCCGGCGCGCGCCAGCCGCTCGCGCGCGTAGGCCAGCTGCTCGGTGGACAGCGTCACCCCCGTCACGTGGGCCCCGCGCGCGCAGGCGGCCTCCTCGGCCAGCGCACCCCAGCCGCAGCCGATCTCCAGCACCCGGTCGCCCGCGCGCACGCCGCACTCGTCGAGCGTGCGCTGGAACTTCGCGCGCTGCGCCTGCGGCAGATCCTGCTGCGGCTCGCCGCCGAAGAGCGCGCTCGAGTACGTCATCGTGTCGTCCAGCCACAGCTGGTAGAAGGCGTTGCCGATGTCGTAGTGCGCGTGGATGTTCTTGCGGCTGCCGCGGCGCGAGTTGCGCTGCAGCAGATGCTTGATGCGGTAGGCAAGCACGCCCCACCAGTGGCCGTAGATCACCTTCTCGATGGCGTCGCGGTTGGCGATCAGCAGGCGCAGCAGCGCGGGCAGGTCGGGGGTCGTCCAGCCGCCTTCGATGTAGGTTTCGGCAAAGCCGATGTCGCCGCTCTTGAGCGCGGCCGCGCACACGCGCCAGTCCAGCAGCCGCAGCGCGGCCTGGGGTTCGCCGCCGGGGCCGAAGCGGCGCTGCGAGCCGTCGGGCAGTTGCACGTCCAGCGTGCCTTGGCGCAACTGGCGCAGCAGCGCGAAGACAGCCCGTGCGCTGGCGGGTGCGCCTTCGGGCAGCGCGGGCGAGCGGTCGGTCGAGGCGGTGAGCGTGGACATCGGCGGACTCCAGGCAAGAGGCGTGCGAGGGGCGGTCAAGAGGGGGCGCGAGGCGCGGGCGGGGCGGGTCAGGGCGGGACGGATCGAGCTGGCGTGCGTGCAGCGCCGCTAGCGCGTCACGAAGGCCTCGGGGGCGGGCGGCTTGCGAAAGAAAGGCACGTGCTTGCGCCACAACCGCCAAGCCTGCCAGTGGATCCGCGCGGTCACCCCCAGGCTCATCAACGGCATGGCCAGCAGGGCGCGCCGGGCGCTGCGGCCGCTCAAGGGCTCGAGCCGGCCCGACACGCTCGTGACCAGCAGCGGGCCGGCCTCGTCGTCGTGCTCGATGCGCGCCACCACGCGCTCGCCTGTGCGCATGAAGCGAAAGCGGTAGCGCCCGCGCACCTCGCAAAAGGGCGAGACGTGAAAGACCTTGTCGGTGCTCAGCTCGCGGCCGAAGCCCAGCTGCTCGCCCGTCAGCAGGTAGCAGTGGCGCTCGCCGAAGGTGTTGTTGACCTCGGCCAGCACGGCGGCGAGCGAGCCGTCGCGGCGGTGCGCGTACCAGAAGCTCACGGGCTTGAAGACGTAGCCCAGCACGCGCGGGTAGGTCTGCAGCCAGATCTCGCCGTCGGCATCGCTCACGCCCTCGCGTGCAAGCAGCGCCTCGACCCAGGCGAGCGCGTCGGGTTCGCCCTGGCCATGGTCGACGTCGTGGAAGGACAGCAGCCCGAACCGGTTGCGCGCGAGCGCCGCGGGCGGCGCTCCGCGCAGCGCGCGCATCGGCAGCATGAGGAAGAAAGTGGGGTAGGCGAAGCGGTTGGGCGCCGGGCGCAGCCGGGCGTGGCGCACCTCGCCGATGGCCAGCAGCGGCTGTGAGGCAGCCGCTGCGGCGCCGGCCGTGCTCATGCCGCCCTCGCCGCGACGTCGCGCAGCTTCCACTGCTGGCGCAGGCCCTCCACCACGGCCAGCCCCGACATCAGGCCGTCCTCGTGGAAGCCGTAGCGCGTCCAGGCGCCGCAGAACCAGACGTGCGAGCGGCCCTGGAAGCGGGGCAGCTCGGCTTGCGCGGCGGTGGCCGCGAGGTCGAAGACGGGGTGGTCGACGTCGAACTCGGCAACCACGTGCGCGGGGTCGATCGGGTGTGTCGGGTTGAGCGACACGAGCACCGGCGTCTTCCAGGGCAGTGGCTGCAGCCGGTTGATCCAGTAGTGCAGGCACACGGCCGCCTGCTCCTGGCCGACGCTCGGGGCGCGCTCGTAGTTCCACGCGGCCCAGGCCAGCCGGCGCCTGGGCATGACCGAGGCATCGGTGTGCAGCACGGTGCGGTTGCGCTGGTAGCGCAGCGAGGCGAGCCAGCGCCGCTCGTCGGCCGGTGCGTCGGCCAGCAGCGCCAGGCTCTGGTCGGTGTGGGTGGCCAGCACCACGTCGTCGAAGCGCTCCTCGCCGTGGTCGGTGGCGACCCACACGCCCGCCGTCGCGCTGGCCGGCGGCACGCGGCGCACGGCACGCACTGGCGTGGCCAGGCGGGCATCGGCCATGCGCGCGAGCATGCGCCGCACGTACTCGCGCGAGCCGCCGCGCACCGTGTGCCACTGCGGGCGGTCCTGGACCTGCACGAGGCCGTGGTTGTGACAGAAGCGCACCATCGTGCCCACCGGGAAGCGCAGCATCTGGTCGGTCGGGCATGACCAGATGCAGCCGATCATCGGCAGGAAGTACCAGTCGCGAAAGGGCTGGCCAAAGCCGTGGCGCGCCAGGAAGTCGCCTATGGGCTCGTGCAGCGCCGCATCGGCCCCTTGAAGCGCCAGCTGCGTGGCCAGCCGGTTGAAGCGCAGGATGTCGCGCAGCATCCCGATGAAGGCCGGGCGCAGCAGGTTGCGCCGCTGCGCGAAGACGGTGTTGAGATCCGAGCCGCTCCACTCCAGGCCGCTGGCGCGGTGCTGTACCGAGAACGACATGTCGGAGGCGGCGGTGGGCACGCCGAGTTCCTCGAAGAGCCGGCGCAGCAGCGGGTAGGTGCGGTGGTTGAACACGAGAAAGCCTGTGTCCACGCCGTGCGTGACACCTTCGAGCGTGAGGTCCACCGTGTGGCTGTGACCGCCAAAGTGCGTGCCGGCCTCGTAGAGCGTGACGTCGGCCTCGTCGGCCAGCGACCAGGCCACGCTCAGGCCCGAGATGCCCGAGCCGACGACGGCGACGCGCCGCCTCACGTGCGGCGGCTGGTGCATGTCCAGCCCCAGGCAGGCCCTGCGGCGCGCGGCCGGAGCGGGACGGGCCCTGCGGCGAGCAGCCGGGGCCGGTTGTAGAAAGCTGCCGCGCGGCGCCCCTGAGCGAATAAGGGAGGGAGGGAGGAGGAGACGCGCTCCGGGATTTCAGCCGGCGTGGCCGGCCGACCTCGCGGCAGGGAAATCGAAGAACGGGCAAGATCCCCGATCCGGACGAGATCCTTCGCCGGAATGGGCAAACCTGCCGGGCACGTGCGAGTCGTGCCGGCAACCGGGCGGGGGAGGAAGTCCGTCATGGACATTACTATACCGTTCAAATATTGAACGGCTCGGTCGCTTTCCGGATGTCCTGGTCATCTGACAATCGAGCTGTCAAGTTCTCTTGACATTACAATCCCGGGTTCAGGTTGGCGCATCCGGGAAATCCCTGAGGCCTGATGTCTGGCCTTCCTTCAGTCTTCAATGCGTCATGCTCTACCCCGAACTTTTCAAGCAGCTCGAGTCCGTGCGCTGGAACATGGACACCGACATCCCGTGGGCGAGCTTCGATGCCGCGCGCCTGAGCGACGAGCAGGCGCGCACCATCAAGATGAATGCCATCACGGAGTGGGCGGCGCTGCCGGCCACCGAGATGTTCCTGCGCGACAACCGCGACGACAGCGACTTCTCGGCCTTCATGAGCGTGTGGTTCTTCGAGGAGCAGAAGCACTCGCTCGTGCTCATGGAGTATCTGCGGCGCTTCCGCCCGGATCTGGTGCCCACCGAGGCCGAGTTGCACGAGGTGCGTTTCGAGTTCGACCCGGCCCCGGCACTCGAGACGCTCATGCTGCATTTTTGCGGCGAGATCCGCCTGAACCACTGGTACCGGCGTGCCGCCGAGTGGCACTCCGAGCCCGTGATCAAGGCGATCTACGAGACGCTGGCGCGTGACGAGGCCCGCCACGGCGGGGCCTACCTGCGCTACATGAAGCGCGCCATGAACAAGTTCGGCGACGAGGCGCGCTCGGCCTTCGCCAAGGTGGGCGTGCTCATGGCCAGCGCGCGGCGCACCGCGCAGGCGCTGCACCCGACCAATCTGCACGTGAGCGAGCGGCTCTTCCCGCGCGACACGGTCCAGAGCCGCCTGCCAGACCCCGCCTGGCTCGAGCGCTGGCTCGACAAGCAGATCCAGTTCGACGCCGCCTGGGAGGGCAAGGTGGTGGAGCGCATCCTGCACAACCTGTCGCTGCTGTTCGAGCGCAGCTTCGTCAGCG
>CAILKA010000034.1 GCA_903834645.1 uncultured beta proteobacterium | reverse complement strand
GGCCGCCAGGCCCTGATCCCCTACGTCACCGCGGGCGACCCCGAGCCGGCGCAGACAGTCGCCGTGATGCACGCGCTGGCTGCCGGCGGGGCCGACATCATCGAGCTCGGCGTGCCCTTCTCCGACCCCATGGCCGACGGCCCCGTGATCCAGAAGGCCAGCGAGCGTGCCCTGGCCCGGGGGGTGGGCCTGCGCCAGGTGCTGCAGTGGGTGCGCGAGTTCCGCCAGGCCGACCCCGACACGCCCGTGGTGCTGATGGGCTACGCCAACCCCATCGAGCGCTACGAGCTGCGCGACGGCCCGGGCAGTTTCGTCGCGGCCGCGGCCGAAGCGGGCGTGGACGGCGTGCTCGTCGTGGACTACCCGCCCGAGGAGTGCGAGGCCTTTGCCGAGCGCCTGGGCGCGCGGGGGCTCGACCCGATCTTCCTGCTGGCTCCCACGTCCACCGAGGCGCGCATGGCGCAGGTCGGGCGCGTGGCCACGGGCTACGTGTATTACGTGTCGCTCAAGGGCGTGACCGGCGCCGGGAACCTGGACACCGAGGCGGTGGCGCAGGCCGTGCCGCGCATTCGCGCGCACGTGAAGGTGCCGGTGGGCGTGGGCTTCGGCATTCGTGATGCCGCCTCGGCGCGCGCGGTGGCGCAGGTGGCCGATGCGGTGGTGATCGGCAGCCGCCTGGTGCAGATCCTGGAAGGGGCCGGGGGCGGCGACAATGTGCCTGCGGCGGCACGCGCCTTCATGGCCGAGATCCGTACCGCGCTCGATGGCTGAGGAGGAGACGAAGCGATGAGCTGGTTGGACAAGCTGCTGCCACCCAAGATCCAGCACACCGACCCGAGCGAGCGCCGCTCGGTGCCCGAGGGGCTGTGGATCAAGTGCCCGTCTTGCGAGACGGTGCTCTACCGCAGCGACCTGGAGAGCAACCACTACGTCTGCCCGAAGTGCGCGCACCACCACCGCATCGGTGCGCGCGCGCGCCTGGACGGCTTCCTCGATGCCGAGGGGCGCTGGGAGATCGGCCAGGAGGTGCTGCCGGTGGACGCACTGAAGTTCCGCGACAGCCGGCGCTACCCAGAGCGGCTCAAGGCGGCCCTGGAATCCACGGGCGAGACCGACGCGCTGGTGGTGATGGGCGGCGCGGTGATGAGCGTGCCGGTGGTGACGGCGTGCTTCGAGTTCGATTTCCTCGGCGGCTCGATGGGCTCGGTGGTGGGCGAGCGCTTCGTGCGCGGCGTGCACGCCGCCATCGAGCAGAAGGTGCCCTTCATCTCATTTGCCGCCAGCGGCGGCGCGCGCATGCAGGAGGGCCTGTTCAGCCTGCTGCAGATGGCCAAGACCAACGCCGCCCTGACGCGCCTGTCGCAGGCACGGCTGCCCTTCGTGAGCGTGCTCACCGACCCGACCATGGGCGGCGTGTCGGCGAGCTTTGCCTTCATGGGCGACGTGGTGATTGCCGAGCCGCAGGCGCTGATCGGCTTTGCCGGGCCGCGCGTGATCGAGAACACGGTGCGCGAGAAGCTGCCCGAAGGCTTCCAGCGTGCCGAGTTCCTGCTCTCCAAGGGTGCGGTGGACATGACCGTCGACCGGCGCGAGATGCGCGAGCGCATCGCCCGGCTGCTGGCGATGCTGCAGCGCCAGAGCGCCGACGCCGTGGCCTGAGCGAGCGCGACTTTCCGCGTCTGCCGTGACGTAGTGCCGGTGCTGTCCCCTGCTTCGCGGGGGAGCGGGCCACCCCCGAGCGGCGAGGCCGCGCCGAGACTTCTCCCCATGGCTGCACACCCCGTTGCAGCAGGCAAGGAGACCGGCGATGGCACTCTCGGCATTCAAGCAGGCGGCGTTGGCTGCGACCCTCGCGGCAGGCTGCTCGGCTGTCTGGGCGCAGGGCACGAGCGCCACCGTCAAGTTCAACGGCCAGGCCTACGGAAGCAGCACCTCGGCCACGCTCAACTTCGCCAGCGACCCGCGCACGGGCGCGCCCAGCACCGCCAGCGCGGGCAGCGGCGGCTTCAGCATCACGGTCAACAACAGCAGCACCTTCGCCTCCTACTGCGTCGAGCCCTTCCAGTACATCAGCTTCGGCAGCACCTACACCGATTACAAGCTGCGCACCGACCCGCAGAACTTCAAGTGGTCGACCTCCTCACCCGGGATCAACGGCTTCGACCCGACCCGCTCGCCGGCCATCTCGCAGCGCCTGGGGCAGATGTGGGCCTATGCCGATGCCACCTACGGCCTGGGCACCACGCCGGTCAACGATGCGGCCAAGGCCAGCGCCTCCACCGCGCTGCAGTGGGCCATCTTCAACACCCTGTACGACACCGACAATTCGGTGAGTGCCGGCGGCACGGGCAACAAGTTCTGGATCACCGCAACCTCGACCAACGGGTCGATCCTGGGCATGGCCAACTCGATCCTGCAGCAGTCGGTGAACTACCAGTTCCAGTACGGCATCAATGTGCTGACCTCCCTGAACAGCCAGGACCAGATCTACGCCAACGGCATCCCCACCCCGGTGCCCGAGCCCGGCACCTTCGCGATGACGCTGGCGGGCCTGATGGCCGTGGGTTTCGTCGCGCGGCGGCGCCGCGTGCAGCAGGGGTGATCGGCGCCCGGCTACCATTGCCGGCGTGAACCTTCCCCACACGCTCGAGGGCTGGCTCGAGCACTGCGACCGGCTCGCAGCCGGCGCCTCCCACATGGCCTCGATGGAGCGCGCCGCGCAGTTGCGCGATGCGCTCGGGCTGGCCTTTCGCGTTCCGCAGGTGACGGTGGCCGGCACCAACGGCAAGGGCTCCACGTGCGCGATGCTGGAGGCCATCGCGCGAGCGGCAGGCTACCGGGTGGGCGTGTACCAGAAGCCCGAGCTCGTGCGCTTCGAGGAGCGCTGCCGCATCGACGGGCAGCCGGTGGAAGCGGCCAGCCTGCTGCCGCACTTCGAGGCGGTGGAGCGCGCGCGCGGAGGGCTCGCGCTGTCGCGCTACGAGTTCACGACGCTGGCCATCGCGCGCCTGCTGTCACAGGCCGAGCTCGACCTCGTCGTGCTCGAGGTCGGCATGGGCGGGCGCTACGACGTGGTGAACGTGTTCGACCCTGACGGCGTGGTCATCACGAGCATCGACCTGGACCACATGGAATTCCTCGGGCCCGACCGCGAGGCCATCGGGCTGGAAAAGGCTCAGGTGATGCGGCCCGGGCGCCCCGCGGTCGTGAGCGACCCGCTGCCCCCGGCGAGCATCGTGCGCCACGCCGAGTCGATCGGCGCGGACCTGTGGCTCGTCGGGCGCGACTTCCGCCATTCGGGCGACCGCCAGCAGTGGAGCTGGGCGGGCAGGCGCCGGCGCCTGAGCGCGCTGGGCTACCCCGCGCTGCGCGGGGCCAACCAGCTGCTCAATGCCTCGGGTGTGCTCGCGCTGCTCGAGGCCCTGGGCGACCGGCTGCCGGTGAGCGCGCAGGCGGTGCGTGCGGGGCTGGCGTCGGTGGAGCTGCCGGGACGCTTCCAGGTGCTGGCCGGCCAGCCGTCGATCGTGCTGGACGTGGCGCACAACCCGCACTCGGTGGCCGTGCTCGCCTCCAACCTCGACCAGATGGGCTTCCACCCGCGCACGCACGCGGTCTTTGGCGCGATGCGCGACAAGGACATCCCCGGCATGCTCGCGCACATGGCGCCGCTGGTGGACGCCTGGCACCTGTGCGAGCTGCCGCTGGCGCGCGCGGCGCGCGCCGCGGAGATCGACGCGCTGCTGGCGGCCATGCCTGCGGCGGCGCGCGCGGCGCGGTCGTGGCACCCCG
>CAILKA010000033.1 GCA_903834645.1 uncultured beta proteobacterium | reverse complement strand
TCGGCCGGCAGGTTGATCACCGACCAGTGCCACCAGCCCGATCCTGTGGGTGCGTCGGGGTCATACACCGTCACCGCAAAGCTCTTGGTACCGGCTGGCGCACCGCTCCACTGCAGCGCAGGTGACTTGTTTTCGCCTGAGCAGCCGAAACCATTGAACTCGAACTTCTTGTCGATCAAGCTGCCAGCCTTGATGTCGGGACTGCTGAGTTGGAAGCCCGCGGCGTTTGTGAGCGTCGAGAGGCTGATCAGCGCAGCGGCGAAGAGGGAACGTTTCACGAGAGGTTCTTGTCAAAGTTGAAGAACCTGCATGATGTGGCGGCCGGCCCAGCCTCGTTAGCCCGCGCGTATCAATCGCTGTGCCGAGCGACGCAACTTATCCGCCGCGTTGATGCACAGGCGCCAGCGACGATGGCGTCAGGGACGCAGGTGTGAAGGCGCGTAGCCAAAGCGCTCGCGAAATGCAGCCGAGAACCGGCTGTGAGAGTCGTAGCCGCAACGGCCTGCGATTTCCGAGACCTGCAATTCCGTGCCCTGCAACAGCGCCATGGCAGTTTCCAGACGAACTTCACGGACGCATCGGCTCGCCGAGGTTCCTTCTGCGCCGAGCCGACGCTGTAGCGTGCTCGGGCTGAGATGGAAAGCGCGCGCCAGTTCATCCACAGTCCATGCAGCGTGAGGCCGCTGGCTCACCAGACGATGCACCCGGTCAGCCCAATCCAGCTCGCGCAAGGGCGACAACACAATCCCGCGTTCGGCCAGCAGCAGCAGGACCTCGAGTGCGCGGTGCTCGCGCATGGCGTCGGATACGCCGGGCTCCAGTAACGCGGTCGCGGCTCGGTCGAAGGTGGCCATGAAGTTGTCATCGGCATCGGTGCTCGCGCAGCCCTGCAAAGCCGGTAATGCGGAAAACTGTCCGAAGCGATCATGGAAACGCTCAACGGTCTCAGGCGCAAAGCCCATCAGCCGTGCCTCGTAATAGCCCCCTGGTTCAGGCTCGTTGACCATGTCCCATTGGGTTGCACGGGCCATGATAAAGACCTGCTTGGCCGCAAACCGCGCCTCTCCGCCCGGTTTACACAGACGTTTGCGCCCGGACACGATCCAGCCGACCTGGTCGTCCCGCACCGTGGCTGTGCGGACGAGATGCGGCACGCGCGTTCGAATGAGTTGAGTGGTGACACCGATGAAAAGGCTCATGGCTTGGAGGGCAAAGACGTTCGCGCAGCGACATTTTGTCCCACCGATCCCGCTGAGGCGTTCAGCCGACCTGCAAGCAGTCAGCCAGCTGCGACTGGCTGGCTACGGATACGGCGTCTGACGAGTTCGACGCCGCCTGGCTGGTCGCGTTGGGGCGAGCAGTTCGACGATGCGGCCGCCACAAGTCGGCCACTTGCGGTCGTAGACGAGCGTCTGCCGTGCGTGTCATCGGGGAGAGGTTCGCGCGCTTCAGGTTCTCGGCCACCTGGGCATAGCCATCGTGTGCCGCAGACGTGATGACAACTGGCACGACCGACAGCTCTGCTCTCACAGCCGCCTTCAGCCGCTGACCACCGAACCACAGGCGTTGGCGCCCTTGGGCATCGGCAGGCGCCACGACGATGGGCTGCAGCACCCCGCGCATGGCGATGTCCGCCGCCAACTTATCGAGTTCGGCTTCGTCGCCTTCACGGCGTGGGTGGTTGGAGTCAGGCTCGATGCGGTCGACCGGAAGCAGCAAGGGCTCGCCGTTCGTCACGGGCACGCCGCCGAACAGGCTCGGTTGCGCGTCGTCGTCGGCTGGCCGCTTGCGTCCAACCCGGCCGCTCATCCATGGCACTTTCATGCGCCGATGGTTGGCTCAGCGCAGCACCTTGGCCCCGATGAGAAAACAACGGAATTCAGCGGGCCCGGTGGATCAGGGAGGGGAATCGTTGGCCGGACGGGTCAGCGTCGGTCAGGCGTCGGCGTCGGCGAGCGGCGCGAGTGTGGTCTTTGACCGACACCGTCTGGCGGGTGTGCCAGTCGAGATCCCAGCAGATCCCAGAAAGTCTCGCACCAGCGCACAGAATTCTGTTGCCAATGGCTCGGCAAAAGAAAACGGGCTAGCTCCTTGTGAGAGCTAACCCGTTGATTTCATTGGTCGGGGTGGCGGGATTCGAACTCGCGACCCCTTGCACCCCATGCAAGTGCGCTACCAGGCTGCGCTACACCCCGACTGGAATCCGACATTATAGCCGCCAGATGCGGCACGCCGTGCGCCGCGGGCGCAGCAGGCTCAGATGTCGAGCGTGGCGCGTATGCGCAGCAGCTCCTCGCGCAACTCCCAGGGCGTGAGCGGCTCGGAAAGCAGCGGCGATCGAGGAAGGGCCGGGAGTGGCTCGACAGCTTGGGCAAGCGTATCTTGGCCAGTGCCGACGTCAGCCTGTGCGTTTGCGTCCGTGTGCGGAGCCGTGAGACCCCCTGCCACCGCGACGCGCGATGCCGGCGCCAACGTCGGACGCCCGGCCCGGCCGGCACCGAGCCCGGGCGAGCCGAGCTCGACGAGCCGGTTGCGGGCGCCACTGATCGTGAAGCCCTCCTCGTACAGCAGCTCGCGGATGCGCCGGATCAGCAGCACCTCGTGGTGCTGGTAGTAGCGGCGATTGCCACGCCGCTTCATGGGGCGCAGCTGGGAGAACTCCTGCTCCCAGTAACGCAGCACGTAGGGCTTGACGGCGCACAGCTCGCTGACTTCGCCGATCGTGAAGTAGCGCTTGGCGGGGATCGGCGGCAGGCCGGCAAGTTCCATCGTGCGTGGGTCGCGACGCGGCTGGGGTGGAGAATCTACTCGAAGTCCCCTGGATCCGGCGTACCGCCCTGCACCATCGCCTTGAGCTTGTGGCTGGCGTGAAAGGTGACGACCTGGCGCTCGTTGATCGGGATCGACTCGCCGGTACGGGGGTTGCGTCCCGGACGTGGCGCCTTGCGCCGGATCTGGAAGTTGCCAAAGCCCGACAGCTTCACGTCCTCCCCTTGGGCCAGCGTGCCGCCCACGAGGTCGAAGAAGGCCTCGACCATCTCCTTGGACTCACGCTTGTTCAAGCCCAGGCGGTCGAAGAGCAGTTCGGCCAGCTCAGCCTTGGTCTGCGTGGGTGTCTCGAGCGACGCCAGCAGCAGGCCGGGCGTGGCCACGGGGTCGAGGTCGCTCATGGCGCTCAGCTGCGAAGCCGCGCTGCGCAGGCCGCTGCGGCGCGGGCCACTGCTGCAGCCACCGCGGCATCGATGCGGTCATCGGTCAGCGTGGCTTCCTCATCCAGCAGCTCCAGGCGGATCGCGAGGCTGCGCTCGCCCGCAGCCAGGCCTGACGAGCCACCACTGCCGCGGTAGACATCGAAGAGCGTGGCCGCGCGCACGAGGCCCTGCGGATCGGCGCGCAACGCCTGCACCAGGTCGTCGTGCCGCACGGCATCCCCGACCACAAGGGCCAGGTCACGCGAGGCTGCCTGCTGGCGGGGCAGCGGCGCGAAGGCGGGAAGCGGGCGCTCGAGCACCGCCTGCAGATCGAGCTCGAACAGCATCGGGGCCTGTGGCAGCTCGTAGGCCTGCCGCCAGCGCGGATGCAGCTCGCCCACATGCCCCAGCACCCGGCCGGCGCTCTCGACACGGGCACAGCGCCCCGGATGCATCGCAGGGTGCGTGTCGGCGATGAAGACGAGCGGAAGCGGCGCGAGCAGCGACTCGAGGTCACCCTTGATGTCGTGGAAGTCCACGGGTCGGTCGGATGTGCCCCACTGCAGCCCTTCGGCGCTGCCATGGGCCAGCGCGGCCACGCGCAACGGCTGGTCCACCCCCGCCACCGTGGACGGGGACTCCGCCACCGTGGCGTCGCGGCGGAAGACCCGCCCGATCTCGAAAACGCGCACGCGCGGGGCCCGGCGCGCGAGGTTCGTGCGCAGCACACCCACAAGGCTGCCCAGCAGGGACGATCGCATCACGGACAGCGGGGCGGCGATCGGGTTGAGCACACGGATCGGGTCGGGATTGCCCGCCAGATCGGCCTCGGTGCGCGCCTCGACGAAGCTGAAGTTGATGGTCTCGTGGTACCCGAGTGCCGCGAGCGCATGGCGCACCGCATGGG